>NZ_JAWWCF010000096.1:0-11097 GCF_033720595.1 Lishizhenia sp.
GATACAGCAGAAGGCTTGCTTCAAAAACAATCCCAAAATTTTGGAGCTACCTTTCGTATATATTTAAATGATTTGGCAGCTAGCAATGTGGCTAATCAAGGGAATATTAACAATGATACTTCTTATGTATTGGTGGGTACTAATTTGGGGAACTTGTGCAGTAATGCTAATGCTAACAACGAAAAACCGGTGAATATTACTGCGCGTTTGGAACGTGAGTGGCGATTACAGAATACCAACTTCGTAGACAATTACTCGGTAGATTTAACCTTAGACAATTGTGCCATTTTAGATAGTTCTAAGCTGAAATACCTTCGACTGTTAGTGGATACAGATGGAGATTTTACGAATGCCCAAGCCTTTGATGCAAGTGCTGGGGTTGACTTCGAATTGAACGGAAATGTGTTGAGTGTTAAAAACCTTTCCAATGCTATTTTCCCCAAAGATAGTACGCGTTTTTTTACTGTAGCTGTTGAAAAACCGCAAGTTGGCCTACAACCATTTGCGAGTCATATTTGTGTTGGAGATTCTATAGCTATGGTTTTCACTGTGAGTCAAGATACTGTAGATGTCACCTATTCTGATGGAACGAATGATTATCAAGTTCCGAATGTTTACGACGGGTATTCCATCATGGTCTCACCAACAGTTACTACGCAATATAAGGTCATTATTGAAAAAATCTTTGCGTGTTGTTCATATCAAATTGATGGAGATACAACGACCTTAATAGTAAAGAATAATCCAACTGTTACAACCAGTAATGACACTACCATTTGTAGAAACGCAACCGTAGCTATTTCAGCAGCTGGCGCTGGTACTGATAGTTATTTATACCATTGGTCGCATACCCAGAATACAGATTCTTTACAAAATGTTTCCCCCGTAAGCGATACCCTGTTTAGTGTATTTGTTCAAGATAATTACAGTTGTGTAACAGATACAGTTTTGATTAATATTCAACTTTATGACAGTTTAACGGCTAATGTGAGTTCTACACAGGATATTTGTCCGGGTGATAGTGCCTTACTAGAAGCCGAAGTTTTCGGAGGTTTGGGAGGTGATTATACTTTCAATTGGAGTACAGGTTTTACAACGGTGCAGGGCAATACTAGTGAGTTATATGTGAGTCCAGCAGATACTATGACCTACCAAATTAGTATAAATGATGCTTGTGAAACAACTCCTATAATATTGCAAACTACCGTCAACGTTTCCCCGGCACCTCTACCTATGTTTACCCTTACAGAGAATTATTTGTGTGAACCCGCAACTTTTCACTTGGTAAATGCAACTGATACTTCTACCAATTATACCCTAGAGTGGACTGTAGGAGGAAGCGATGTGCAAAGTGATAATATAGAAATATACACAGGGCCATGGTACGAAGGATTGTACGATGTAGAAATGTATTTAATTACAGATTTGGGATGTGAGCAGTATGTTAATTTTGCGGATACTTTGGTCGTTTATCCACTTCCCACGGCAAATTTCAATTTTTCACCTCAACCTACCACCATGTTCAATACAGAAATAGACTTTACAAATAACTCCGTAGGAGAGAGCTTTTATTACTGGAATTTTAGTTCGGGTAATCCTACTAATTCTAACGATGAAAATCCTACGGTTCTTTTCCCGGATGGGGTAGTGGCAGACTATCCTGTTCAATTAATTGTAGAAACCAACTTTGGGTGTCTAGATACTATAACCAAGGTTGTAAGTGTTTTGTCTGAAGTGATCATCTACGCTCCTAATTCTTTCACACCAGATGGAGACGAGTACAATGCAACCTGGAAAATCATTGCGGATGGTATAGATCCAACTACATGGAATCTTAGCATCTATGATCGTTGGGGAGAACTGGTTTGGTTGTCGAAAGATATTACTTTGGGGTGGGACGGTGCCTATAAGGGGGCTTTAGTTCCAGACGGTGTTTACGTTTGGAGGTTAGAGGTAAAAGACCTGTTTACAGATGCCTATTACCAATACGGGGGACACATCAATGTCTTGCGATAACTTTAATAATTGCTTTTATATAGGTCGGCCTGAAAAGGGCTGACTTTTAGTTTGCTATTCGTGCGAATAGTTTTAGGCTGCCCGGGCGCGCTATCCATTATAATCCGCGGTGGTTGCCCCCTTCAACTAAAGCCTTTCACAGGTTATCACCTGCAAAGCCTAAGTTTCAGTACGGCATCCCCCTGTGGGTTGTCATTCCTATCGCTGGCAGAGGGTGTTTGTATGTTCTCAATAAAATTTTGAAATTCCTTTAGGCTATCGAAAATTGATGGAAGGTTATCACAGTAAAAAAGCTATAAACAAAAAAAACCGACTCGTTTGAGTCGGTTTTTGCTGGCGGAGAAGGAGGGATTCGAACCCCCGATACCTCTCAGTATGCCGGTTTTCAAGACCGGTGCATTCAACCGCTCTGCCACTTCTCCGCGGCGAAAGTACTCATCTTTTTTATATTGACAAGTGATTTTTGGGAGTTTTTTTGAAGAAATTTTAGAGCTTTTTAATTGTAGCTTGAAAAAGAGTAGGTTAGGGGCAAAAAAAAGAGGAGCAAATTTGCTCCTCTTTTTCGTAGTTATTATTTCGACTTAGATTTTGAATAATCCTTCGTCTAATGTTTCGTTCAATTTAATAACGATGTTAGAGAATGTTACCGCTTGTGGTCCCATTACCTGCTTACGAGAAGTTGCGAACATAAATCCGTCAACAGCTTTGTAATCGCTAAATGTGTTTACCATCTCAGCTTTAGATCCGTCGGGCATTTCTACCATAACAACAGATTTCTCTAAAAGGTAAGTCTCAGCATTGAAGTAAGCTGTTTTTAAGTTTTCTCCAGAAGTGTACTGTACAACAATGTACTTTTTACCCTCTTCTTCCAAAGCTCCCATTACTTTAACTCCTTCACCGTCTAATAGGTTCATGTAGTCTAATCCTAACAAGTTAAACTCTGCGTGCTTTTCAGCCAATTCATCCGCCGTCATTTCATTTTTCACAGGACCAGCTTGTCCCATTCCAGATGTCATACCTTTTTCTGCGTTGAATACTTCTTTTTGAACTTCCATCCCCATAGAAGGAACAGATAATGAAGAGTAAGATTTTTTACCTTCCATCATGTATTCTTTCACAGCAAGTGCAAATGGAGCTCCTGCCATAGCAGCTTCACCTTCCATCGCGTATGTTTTAACTCCGTCTACTTTCGCTTTCGCTTCTTCTAATGAAGCAGTAGAAGTAAAGGCCATTAATGCATTGCTCAAAATGTCTGAAGCAGTCATGTCAACAGCAGTGTATTCTACTTTTTTAGAAACATTTCCAAAAGCATCGAACATTTCAATTTTACCATCAGCATCAAACTTCTTGATTTTGTCCAATACATCAGGAGAACCAACAACGATGATGTTCAAGTTGTTTGGAGTGATGTATTTTTTAGCAACTTCTAAAACATCTGCTTTAGATACAGCCATTAAGTTTTTCAAGTAAGTTTGGTAGTAATCAGCAGGCAAGTTGTTTCTGTAAGTACTCAATGCAAAACGTGCAATAGTCTGCGGTGACTCTAAAGAACGTGCAAAGCTACCAGACATAGACATTTTGTTTAATTCTAACTCTTCATCTGTTACTTCACCCTCTGTAATGTTCGTGAATTCGTGTAAGAATTGTACGATAGCAGAATCAGTAACGTCATTTCTAAAGTTACCAGAAGCAGAAATGTAGCTTCCGTATCTATCCACATCTAAGCTAGAGTAAGCACCGTAAGTGTAGGCTTTGTCTTCACGTAAGTTTTGCATCAAACGCGTTCCGAAACCTCCACCACCTAAGATTTTGTTCATTACACTCAACTTAATTTGATCAGGGTTACCTGGCATCATTTCAATTGGGTGAGCGATAGTAATTACAGATTGAACCGCACCTGGCTTCTCAACAAAAATTACTCTGTTTCCTTTAGGGAAGTATCCTTTGTTGAAGTTTGCTTTGTGTGCAGCTTCACCTTTCCAAGACCCAAACTTAGCTTCTGCCAAAGTTTTAGCCTCTTCTATTGTGATATCACCAACAATTACTAAGTAAGCGTCTTGTGGTGTAAAACTCATGTTAAAGTAAGCCAATACATCATCTCTTGTGATGCTTTTCAAGCTTTCTTCAGTCATGATTTCCCCGTAAGGGTTGTTGTTTGGGAATAAAGCTTTGCGCTCTGCATTGTTGGCCATTTCTCCTGGAGAAGATTTAGCAGATAACAATCCAGATTCGAATAACTTCTTGTTTCTTTCAAACTCACTTTCTGGGAAGTTTGCGTTCATTGTAATGTCTAACATTAACTCTAGACCTTTGTCCATGTGCTTTGTTAAACAAGAAAGGTATACACTAGAACTAGATGCACTTAAGTAGGCACCAATAAAGTCTTTTTCTGAATCAATTTGGTCTTTGGTACGGTTGCTCGTACCAGACATAATCATTGATGAAACAAAATCAGAAACCCCAGCTTTTGGTCCTTCTAAAATAGGATCACCTCCCATTACTAAGTTAAACGCTACTTTAGGTTGTCTGTGATTTTCAGAAACAATAACTTTAATTCCGTTGCTTAATTCAAAAGTTGCTGGTTCAGCAATATTGATTTGTGGAGCTTCTCCTGCTTTAGGTTGTACAGATCTGTCTAACTGACCGAAAGCGTACACACTACCTAATACAGCTAAGCTTAATATTATTTTTTTCATTTGATCTCTTTTTTAACCTCTTCTTATTTCGGTAAGTAATATAATTCTACTCTTGCGTTTGCAGCTAAGTATTTCTTTGCCACACGCATGATGTCTTCACGTGTAATTTTCTCGTAAGCTTCTAATTCGCTGTTGATCAAATTTGTATTGTTAAAGTACATGTAGTTGTTTGCTAAGTTTTCAGCAATTCCAGCAATTCTTCCGTTAGAAGAGTAGAAACTGTTTTCGTACTGGTTTTTAATTTTTTGGAATTCTTCCTCAGAAACTAATTCAGTACAAATTCTGTTGATTTCAGCATCCATAGCTGCTTTCAATGAATCGATAGACGCATCTTTAGAAGCAATACTTCCTACAACCGCCATTCCTGGATCTTCTAATGGGTAGATGAAAGAGAACGACTGAACTGCCAATTCTTTCTTTTCAACGATTTCTTTGTTCAAACGAGAACTTGCACCTGATGAAAGGATGTCCATTGCCATTTGCAAAGTGTAAGAATCTTCTGTGTTTTGCGCTGGTGCGTGGTATGAGAAGAATACACCTGGTAAAGTAATGTTATCGTAAACCGTATCAATAATGTTCGTTGTTAAAGGAGCCTCTGTTGCTGTTGGACGAGGAATAACAACTTCTGTTTTCTTCTTTGATTTGTACACTTTCTTCGCTGCTTTAGAAGCTGGCTTAGCAAAGTTTTGTGTGTTGAAATCAGCTCTAGATACTCCGTATTTCGCCATGAAAGTAGAGTCGGTCATGTTCTCAACATCTCTGTACAAGTTAATTGCTTCTCCTGCAGGAATGGTTGCGAAGTATTTTTCAATCAAAGCTTTAGTTTCTTTGATGTCTATATCTCCAGCAATAGATAAAACTGCGTTAGAAGGTACGTAGAAAGTTCTGTAGAAGTTCACGTAATCTTCTTCTTGTGCAGCGTCCAAGTGCTCCATGCTTCCAATAGGAACCCAGTTGTATGGGTGCTTTTTGAATAATCTTTTGAAAGATTCTGGAATGAAAGAAGCATAAGGTTGGTTATCTACTCTTTGTCTTTTTTCTTCCTTCACTACCTCACGTTGTGTTTCAATTCCTTGATTCTCAACTTTGGCGTGTAATAATCTTTCAGATTCTAACCATAATCCTAACTCTAATTGGTTAGATGGTAAGATTTCGTAGTAATACGTTCTGTCTTGAGAAGTATTGGCATTCAAAGTTCCACCGTTTTTTTCAACGATTTCTGAATACTCACCTCTTCCAATATTTTGAGTTCCTTCGAATAACAAGTGCTCAAAGAAGTGAGCAAACCCTGTTCTGTCTGGATTTTCGTTTTTAGATCCAACGTGGTACATAACTGAAACAGCTACGATAGGAGTGGTATTGTCTTCATGTAATATAACGTGCATTCCATTTGCCAAATCATACTCCACAAAATCAATCTTTTTTTCCTGGGCATTGGCAAAAAGTGTTGCCATACCTAAAAGTGATGTTGTTAAAATTCTTTTCATTGTAAGTTTTACATTTGTAAGGAGGCAAAAAAACAAATTAAAAGGCATAAATCAAATCCAATTATGATGATAGGTTCTTGTTGTTGATAAATCGCCTGTATATTTAAGTTTTTAACAAATTAAGCGCTATGAAGAAACTAATCTGTATGGGTGCATTGGCACTTTTGGCTTTTACGAATAAGGAAAACCCAACTTTACCACAATTGGATGTTTTTATGGATGAGTGGCATCAGGCGGCTAGCGATGCGAAATTTGAGGACTATTTCGGAGCCATGCACAACGACTTCTATTTTTTAGGTACAGCTCCGGGTGAGAAATGGAACAAAGCAGCTTTTGCCGAGTTTTCTAAGCCTTACTTTGATGCAGGAAAAGCATGGGATTTCACCGCCACCAACCGTCAGTGGTATGGAGATACAAGTACGGGGGTTGTTTGGTTCGATGAAGAACTCGATACCTGGATGGAAGATTGTAGAGGTAGCGGTGTTATGAAAAGGGTAGAAGGTGAGTGGAAGCTGAGCTATTATAACCTTACCGTTTTAATTGAGAACGAAAAGGTGAAAGAATTTATCAAACTCAGGAAAGCTAAATAGCTCTCCTGAGTAGTTGAGTCTTAGAGTGACATTACATCTTTGAACTTGATGGCTTGTCGTCTCGAAATTTCTATTTTCTCATCTTCTTCCAAGGTGATTTGTAAACCACCGTTGAACCAGTTTTCTATGTGTGTGATATAGTTGAGGTTAACAATGAACTTTCTATTCGCTCTAAAGAATTGCTCTGGATTGAGTCGTTCTTCCAAACTGTTGAGAGAGCGAAGTATCATCGGCTTGTGTTTACCAAAATACACCTTTACATAGTTTCCTTTACTTTCAAAGTATCTAATATCAGCTAAGCTTACATAAAAACACTTTTCGCCATCTTTTAAGAATACCTTGTCATTGGCATTTAAAACACGTTCTTTTCGGAAAGCTAGATTATTGCTACTTGCATAGTCATCGTCTTCCTTCAAGAGTTTATCCATCGTTTCATTCAAACGCTCAGGATCTACGGGTTTTAGTAGATAATCCAAAGCATTCACCTCAAAAGCTTTTATGGCGTGCTCGTCAAAAGCGGTGACGAAAATTACCTTAGGTATTTCTTCTAGTTTTTTAACCATTTCAAAACCATTCATACCCGGCATCTGAACATCACAGAAAATTACATCCGGTTTGTGCTCTTTGATAAGCGCTATTCCTTCTTCTGCATTTTTGGCCTCCGCTACAATTTTTAAATCTTTGTATTCAGAAAGTAAGTTTTGCATTTCGGCTCTTGCCAAACGTTCGTCATCTATTATAATTGCTTTCATACTATGTGTTTGAATAGTTAATATTGATCTCTGCACACACTTTATCCTTCTCCTCAGTTAAGCTAAAATTGGCGTTTTGTTTATAGTGTAAAAAGAGTCTTCGCTTGGTGTTTTCTATTCCAATTCCTTCGCGTCTACTCGTTCTTATTTTTCCAGTGTTTTCCACCCTAATGCGTAGGTTGTTGTCCTTGAAATGAATTCCCACACAAACCTCTCCGCCATCTATAGATTTACTTATTCCGTGCTTTATGGCATTTTCCACTTGCGTTTGTATAATAAAAGGAGGGATAACGATATCCATGGGGGCGTTCACATCCCACACCACGCGCAGTCTTTCCTCAAAGCGTATTCCCTCGAGTTCCAGGTAGCGTTTACATAAATCTAACTCTTCATTTAAACTAACGTTACTTTTCTTCCCCATTTGAAGGGAGTTTCGGAGTAAATTAGAAAGTGTGGTTACACTGGTTTTTGCTGTAGCCGGTTCAAGGTCTATTAAGGCGCGTATGCTGTTTAAGGAATTGAATAAGAAATGTGGATTGAGTTGTTCTCTTAGGTTTTTGAGTTCAATTTCTGTCTGACTCGCGTTCAATTTCAAATTCTCCAGTTCCTGCACCCTTGACTTATTTACCAAATGGTAGGTAATATAGAAGGTAGACCAAGACATAAAAAAGATGGAGTAAACAACAGCTTTAATTGTAAAGTCTAAAAAATCAAAGGCTTCTTCTGTTTGACCAAGAATAAGGTATTCTACAGAGCTCAAACTAAGGAGAAAGATATAGGAGATAAAAATAGAGGTTGGTATTACTCTCCCCAATAAAGGAAGGAACTTTAAGTTCAACCAATTGAATTTGATGAAAATACTACGCAGTAAGTGACTCAAGGCAATGAATAAGACAACCATTGCGGTTACAAACAAAAGGTTTTCTCCCTTAAGTCCATCGGTTTCAGAAGTGTAGATGATAATCATTAATATGATACCAAAAGCTCCCCATCCGAGAAGTTGAAATACCCAATATAGACCACTAGCTTTGAACATAAAACAAATGTAAGATTTAATTGATTTAGAAATAGAGGCAAAGGATAATCGGCTCAATCGACCTTTAAAATCTTCAAAATTTGGTAGTAAAGGTTACTTTCTGTGAATTTTTACTTAACAAATTGTAAATATTACCTAGGTAATTATACTTTTGCAATATGAAAATTGAAGAGTTAGTGAATTCTAAATTCAAGAATTCTACGCACAAAGCAGTAATTAATATTAAATACACAGCCAATTGGTTAACAGCACAGTACAATTGTAAATTGTCTGATTTTGGTTTGTCGTTACCGCAGTTTAATGTGATGCGTATTCTAAGAGGGGCAGGAGAAGAAATAAATGTGAAGTTGGTGAAGGAAAGGATGATAGAAAAATCTCCAAACACCACACGTTTGTTTGATAAGTTGGTGGAGAAAGAATTTATTGCACGTAGAAGATGTGAACACGACAGGCGAGTGGTTTTCTTACAAATTACATCAACGGGTTTGGATGTTTTGGCAGAAATAGATGTCATTTTAGCACAAATCAATCACGAGAATAATTTAACGCAACAAGAAGCAGAAACCTTGAGTATTCTATTGGATAAACTCAGAGGTTGCGATGTTCAGTAATTACAGTTAATACCGCTGCTATGCCCAAAATGGAAGTAAATGCCTCAAGAGAGGATGCTATGGTAGTTCGTGTTACGGCTCGAGATAACTATCTCTTGGCTGATGCGACAGAAAAGGATGGAGGCAGTAGCAAGTATGCCTCACCAAAGGAAATGTTTATGGCATCTGTTGCCAGTTGTAAGGTGATGACCGTTATGCTGTATGCCCAGCGCAAAGGATGGGAAGTAGAAGATGTGCAAATACATTTAGAGTTTTCTCCACAATACGGTAGAGATTATGTGATGTACCAACGCATTGAGATTATTTCTGACTTAGATCAAGAAAAAATAGATAGACTCAAAGAGATTGCAGAATTGTGTCCTGTAGGTCAATATATGAAACAGGGGATTACTTTTGTAAACCAATAAAATCAGGAAAAACGATATGAGATTATTTTTTACGAGTGTAATGTTACTCTTTACACTTGTTGGATTATCACAGGCCAAATACGAAATCAATGGTAGTGTTATCGATTCAACTACCCAAAAACCATTAGAATTTGTAAAAGTTGTAGCACTAACTGTATCCGATTCTTCGGTAGTCAAAGGTGCATATACAAATGCGACAGGAAACTATACTTTAACTGGGTTGAAGGCTGGGAATTACCTCTTGCAATTTACTGCATTTGAATACGATGCTAAATATCTTACTGTAAACTTAGAGAGTAAACGCTTAAACCTAGCTCCTTTTGCTTTGGTTAAGGCCGATTATATTTTAAAAGAAGGAGTGGATATTATTTACGAAACGAAAGTTTTAGAAACGAGTATTGATAAGAAGGTTTACGACCCATCTCAAGATTTATCTACCCAAGCAGGTACGGTTTCGGAAATGTTGAACAATGTTCCCTCGATAGAGGTAGATCAAGATGGAAACATTTCTTTGCGCGGTAATCAAAACGTTACCATTTTAATAGATGGATTACCGAGTAATTTAACCGCAGATAACTTATCTTCTCTTCCTGCGAGTTCAATTGAGCGCGTAGAAATTGTAACGAACCCTTCAGCAAAATATGATCCAGATGGAACAGCTGGTATAATCAATCTTGTATTGAAGAAAAACAAATTAAGAGGTATGAATGGAACTGTTAATGCTTCTGCAGCTTCAGGAAATCAATACAACTTAAATGTTAGTGTTAATGCGAGGACAGAAAAAGTGAATGTGTTTGCTTCCTATGGATTAAGGTATTATGAAGGGTACAGAAATCATTACAGTGATTGGTACAGAGATTTAGGAGATACGAATTCTTATTTACGACAAGAAAGAAGAGGTACAGATTTAAATGTGAATCATACAGCGCGTTTTGGTGTTGATTATACCCTAAACGAGCGTCAAACACTTAGTTTTTCTGCTACAGGTAATGCAGGTGTAAGAGATAGGTATGGAAATCAGTTTAACTACCAATATTTTAATGATGATTTAGATTATTACTGGAACAGGGAGGCTTATGATCCAAGAGATAGGAGTAGCTTGGATTTGAGAATGAATTACCGTTATAAGTTCAAAGAAGATGGAGGTGACTTAAAGGTTGCAGCCAATCAATCTTGGGGACAAAGTGATAACTCAGGAGAATACATTCAACAGTATTATACGGATGAGGATGTTGCAATTGGTCAGGCCACTTACCAGAATATTGATAATTTAAGTGAGAATTCACTTTCGACCCTGGCGTTAGATGTAACCAGAAATTTAAAGAAGAAAAGAAAAATAGAATACGGAAGTAAATTCATCTTAAATACAAACGATAAAACTGCGTACTCAGAGAGTTTTGATACCGTGTCTATGCTATTTACCCCAGACACGAATATCAACAATCAATTTGTGGTGAATCAGAATGTGTTTTCAGCTTACGGTATATACGGGCAGCAATTAA
>NZ_JAWWCF010000097.1:0-11050 GCF_033720595.1 Lishizhenia sp.
CACCTTTCTAATGCAGTTGTTTTCAATCAACATATAGGTGCTGTTCCTAAAGGATACTTATACTTTGCTATTGTATTTGCTTTGGCAGTAGAGTTTCTAAATATGAAAATGCGCAAAAACAAAAATTAGTAGTGGATATCCAAGAAGCTCAAATTTATTTTCCGCTCTCAGCAGAAGAGGATGCACGTGATAAATGGGAAGAAATGTTGTTTGAACACAAACAGTTTTTTCTTACTCGACCTGCAATTCCAAAGGTTTTCAGAAGTAAACTCAAGAAAATTCAACAACAGTATGCTGCTTTTGAATGCATTACTGAGGATAGTTTTGAGCCTGAATCCATCACGTATGATGATTTTCCACTTTCGAATAAGGTAATGGAATGCTTTCAACAAATGTTTTACTACCGAGGACGATTTAAACAGGATGTACTGCGTTGTAAGCAAAGTGAGGACATTCATAAGGTTGTGAATCAATGGTTGAACGTAGAATTGGCACACGCCGAAAAATGGTCTTTCGACTATCCAGAAGATCTAGAAAAACCAATTGTTTCCAAAGCGCCAGATCCCATGTTAATTATGGGAGCAATACGCCAATGGGATGAGAATGAGGGGAAGTCGTTTAGCTTACTAAAAAAGGACTTCGATGTACTGCCCAAAGCCTTGAAAGATGAGTTGAAAAGGTTATCTTTGCTCCTTAAATTAAACGGATGAAAGACGTATTTGATGGATTAAGGGAGAAGTTGCAAGACCAGGAATGGCCAGCAGTTTACTTTTTTAAGTTTGTTTGTCCTAACAACAATGAAACTGTAGCCAAAGTAGTGGCTCATTTCAACGTAGAATCAGAAATAGAATATCATAATTCACGTACAGGCAAGTATGTATCTGTAAGTGTTAAAGAACTAATGTTGGATGTAGATTCCATCATTGATATATACCAAAAAGTAGCAACGATTAAAGGAGTAATAGCACTATGATGTATTTAATGAAAGTAGACCTCCAGAACATGGCGGTTAAGGGACTGTGGATCACCTTTGGAGTTTTGGTGTTTATTATCGTTTACCGTTTGGTACTGCGTTATATGAAAAGAGATATAGCGGATTTAAGCTCTTTCATTGTTTTGCATCCCCTGGAGGTTAATCCTGCAAGAGGAGAGGTGGAGTTTTACTTTACCATGGAGGAAGATCAAGAAGTGAATTTTTCTGTTTTTGATAAGGAAGGTAAATTGGTTAAAGAATTTTTCAATGAAATGAGAAAAGCTGGACCACACATTATTGCATTTGATACTACAACAGTTGCTGATGGAAAGTATTCTTTCAATGTGAAAACCGATAAGCAACACACCATGAAGTTTTTTGAGATTCAAAATAATTTCTAACTTTAGAAGAAAGGAATTTTCATGAAAAAGTTATTGCTCGTCCTCACAGTGTTTATGATTTCTGTCTCAGGGTTGAAAGCACAAGAGTTTGACGGTGGACCACATTCTTTTCAGGCCGGTATATCGTTTCCAAACGCACTATCAAATTTTGCCTTTCGAGAAATTATGCAAGGACTTATTTGTTTGGACGCTGGATATCAATACTCACTCAAAAATAATGTCTATTTCGGAGGCGGACTTCGCTATCAATTCTTTACGATTAACGAATTTAAGACGCCCAATAATTTAGATGGAGGTCTACACATTGGTGGAGCTTATTTTAAATTGGGTTACGAGAAATACTACGGAAGATTAGGTGTAGATTATGGTTTGAAAACAGCCTATAATGTCAATCGTCTAGCAAGTACAGCTTCCAATTATACTTTTGATGCTATCGCATTTGAACCAACTTTTGGTTTGAGTTTAACGACAACACCAACATCAAGCTACCGTTTGGTATTGTCATATGTAAATTATGGATTTGCCTTTAAACCGCATATGCTCAACCAAGAAGAATTGGCGGGTAGAAAGGCGGAAGACCTAAGAAGAGGTTCTTCTGCATTTACTATAGGTTTTGGTTATTCACTTTATTTTTAAATTATGAGATCTATATTCTTATTAACGATAAGTCTGCTTGTAATGGCCTGTGGCAACTCTAAAAATGCAGCAGAAAGCACAGCAACACCCAAAGCCGTTTTAGGTGAAATTGATTTCAATGCACCAACTGCACAAATTAATAGTGTTCGTATAGAAGGTAACCTAATGTTTTTAGATGTAAGCTATTCTGGTGGATGCGAAGAACAAGGCTTTAGTTTAGTGGGAAGCAATATGATCATGAAATCCTTACCCCCAAAACGTGGAATTCGTTTACAAAGAGACCCAAAAGGTGATGTTTGTAGAGAGTTAGTTTCTAAATCTTTGGTTTTCGATATTTCTGATTTGGCCTACACACAAGAAGTAGGAAGTGAAATCATTTTAATGTTAGAAGGTTACAGAGAAGATATTAAATACACTTTTATGCAAGAGTAGCATTTCGCGCTTCTCTCGCTAAATAGCTGTCAAACTTTTTAGGATGTTCAACCGAGAGCTTTAATTCTTCTTGTGTAATTGGATGTGTAAAGGTCAAAGCAATTGCGCTTAGAAAAAGTCCTTTATGCCCAATTGTATTTCCTGGAATTCCATATAATTTATCCCCCGCAATAGGATGTCCCAACCGCGCTAAATGTATGCGTAATTGATGCGTTCTTCCCGTTAATGGAGAGAGCTCCATTAAGCTTAAATGTCCATTGTATTTTGAAGGAGTGATAGACAAAGTCTTAATTTCACTTGCGGCAGATTTACCCTCAATCGCCGTATTTAAAATTCCTGTGATCTTTAAATATCCTTGAACCACGGCATGGTAGTGTTTTTGAATCTTCTTATGTGCCAACATATCACCTAAGGCTATTCTTGAGGAATAAGTTTTAGCGATAATGAGTAGGCCAGAAGTTGGTGCATCGAGCCTATGAATGGGTAAGGGCCAAGCTAAGGCATCTTCTTGTTGTGATGGTTTTAGATTGTGAGGTAGGGCGTTGTGTATGGTTTTATATAAATTTCCTGAAACAGGATATCCTGCTGGTTTATTGATAACTGCCAGGTATTCATCCTCATAAACGATCTCTAATTCTAAGGGGAAAATCTTTGGAGGAACCACAGTGTCTTCCAGGAGTTCAAACACATCTCCTTGTTGCACAAAAGTTCCGGAAAGCGCTATACTTTTATTGTGTAGCAGCAAGTGTTTCTTTAATGCTTTTTTTACTGCTTTTCGAGATTGTAATTGCGGAAATCTATCTACAAGATAATCAGAAACGCGTACGTCTTTGGGATTGTCTACTACAGTATATGTTGCCAAGATTATTTCCATGGGTCTCAAATGTACACAATTTCACAAGCTAATGTTTTAAGAGTGGGCTACTGGGGTTTGAAAAAAATCATCTTTGCTAAATATGGCGCTTTTATTTCCTGTGAAAAACGCTTATTTCTTTTAAACTTGTATTTTTAAATAAAGGCGAAGGTGGATACATTAGAATTAAAGAAAGCGTTACAAGGTAAAATGTTAGAAACTGTTGAGGAACAGTTAAAAAGCGCATTAGAACGCATGGATGAAGCCTTGGAAGCTGTTCAAAGTGAAACCAAAAGTACAGCTGGAGATAAGCACGAAACGGGAAGGGCCATGGCACAACTCGAACAGGAGAAAGCTGGAAAAATAATTCAGGCCACCAAACAAAATAAAAACAGAGTTCAAAGTTTACCCTTAGAAAAAATGGAAACCGTGAGTTTGGGTGCCGTTGTGGAAACCAATAAGGGAGCTTTTTATATTTCTTTGGCAATGGGGAAGGTAGTACTGGAAGGAAAGACCTATTTTGCCGTGTCACCAACCGCGCCTATCGTTCAAGCAATGTTAGGGATGAAAGTTGGAGATGAATTTGTTTTTAATGGAATGAAGCAGAACATAGAAAAGATATTTTAAGATGAACGATCAAATTACCTGTCCAAATTGTGGAACCTCGTTCCATGCAGAACAAGCTTTAACTTTAGAGATTGAAGAAAAGTTGAGAAAGGAGCTCAAGGAAAAGAACAATGAGGTTGCTCAAAAAATCAAAGCTCGTGAAGAAGCCTTGTTAAAACAACAACAAGAAATCAAAGAGCAAGAGCAAAAGTTAGAGGACTTTAAAAAGAAGGAGAAAGAATATCAACAAAAACGTGTCGCTGAATTACTGGAACAAGAGAAGAAGAAAATTGAGGCGACTTTGAGTGCAGAAATTTCTTCTAAAAGTGCCAAGGAATTAGAGTTGATTAAAGAAAAGCTCAGTAAAAAGGATGAGGAATTATTGGCCGCTCAGAAAAAGGAATTAGAACTTAAAATTCAAAAACAAGAGATAGAAGAACAAAAGAAGCGTTTGGATCTTGAGGTGCAACAAAAGATTTTGGATTCTAGAAAAAAGATAGAAGAGGAAATTGCTCAACGTAAAGATGAGGAAAATGCTTTGAAGATAAAGGAGTACAAAAAGCAAATGGAAGACCAAGCTAAGCTCATTGAAGAAATGAAGCGAAAGGCTCAACAAGGGTCTATGCAGTTGCAAGGTGAGGTACAAGAACTAGAAATAGAAGAACAACTCGCCGCTGCCTTTCCTTTTGATGTTATTACAGAAGTGAGTAAAGGAATAAAGGGAGCAGATTGTATCCAGGAAGTACGCGACACCCAGGGTAAAAGCGCGGGTAAGATTGTTTATGAAAGTAAGCGAACTAAAAACTGGGCCAATGATTGGGTAGATAAGTTAAAGTTAGATCAGCGTAATGAAGGAGCAGAAGTAGCTATATTAATTACCCAAGTAATGCCAAAGGATATGACACAGTTCGGTTTCTATAACGGAATCTGGGTATGTCAGTTCCATGAGTTTAAAGCCTTAGCTGCTGTAATTCGTGATGGCTTATTGAAAACCTCTTTGGTGAAAGCTTCTCAAGAAAATCAAGGAGATAAGATGAACTTGCTCTACAACTACATGATTTCGCCAGAATTCAAGCATCAAATTGAGGCAATTGTAGAAGGTTTTAGCGCTATGAAAAGTGAATTAGACAGAGAAAAACGTGCAATGCAACGTATCTGGAAGGAACGTGAAAAACAAATCGATAAAGTAGTAAACTCTACAATCGAGATGTATGGGTCTGTAAAGGGTATTGCCGGTGGGGCAGTACAAGAAATTAAAGGTTTGGAGCTTTAGCGTTTGGTGCGCACAAAGAGAATTACCCCTAAAAGAATTACAAACATACCGATAAGAATGATCAACTGCCCATTGAATTGGGGGAGGAGGTCATTCTTTTCTTTTTTAGGAACTTTAATAACAGGTGTTTTAACACTATCCTTTTCTATTTTCTTCTCCTTCAATAACTCATAGTTAAACCTACCTGGTTGAATTTTTCCGAATACTTTTCTAAAACTAGGAAGGATGAATTTTTTCTCATCCATGGTACTTTTTACTTCCTTAATTTTTGATGAAACTGATTTGTTTCGGTTGTAGTAATATCTACTCAAAGAATAAGCGATGTAAGCGTTGCTTTCTGTGAAATTATCTAAAAGGAAATCACCAAATTCTTCATAGGCTTCAGATACAATTTCATTGCTTTGTCGGTTTAAATGCGTAACAAATAATCGCAGGGCTTTGTCCATATCATGAGCGATTGCAATGTTCTCGGCACGCGTCCTCTTCTCCTTTTTTAGACGAATGATTTCAGGAAACAACTTACTGCTGTTACTGTTCCAAATGCCTTGTTTCAACAAGAGCATCGCTCGAGCTACGTCTAAGCGATAGCTAAGTACACGATTGTAGCCTTCACCCTTTTCAAACAGAATGGATTTGTGTAAGGCTTCATAAGCTTCAGTTCTTAGAAAGCTTTCTTGAAAGAGATGCATTTTTTCAATATCGTGAATCGTATCATACTCCGTTCTTAGAATAAAATTGAGCGATAGCTCATACTTGTGTAATAATACGAGTTGAATTCCATAAATCAAGCTGTCTTGACCGGTCCATTCATCTTGTGATTTGTTTGCTAAACTTCTAATTTCCGCATCTAACTTTTCTGAGATGTGAATGTTTCGCTCAAAAGGTTCAAAATGAAAATCAGGTGTTTTTTGTTCTCTAGAAAACTCAAACGCTAATACAGGTAGAGTAAGAAGTATGAATATATATGTCGTAAATAATTTGCTCATTCTATTTTCTTAATCGTCTAAACCGCCATTGAGAAAGGCGTATTGCAAAATGTTAGCCCCCATCTTAAGGGCTTCGTTTCTTTTATCTTCGCTATCGTTATGTACACTTTGGTCTTCCCAACCGTCACCAAGATCCGTTTCGTAAGTGTAAAGACACACAATTCTTCCTTCTACGATAATGGCAAATGCCTGGGCTCTTTTACCATCGTGTTCATGGATTTTTGGTAAACCGTCGAAGGTGTATTTCTGGTTAAATATAGCGTGGTCGTTAGGGAGTTCAACCAAAGCATTGTTGGGAAATACCTTTTGTATTTCTAGGCGAATGAATTTATCCATTCCATAGTTATCATCAATATGTAAGAAGCCACCTCCCATAAGGTAGTTACGTAAATTTTCAGCTTCGGCCGTTGAGAATACAACATTCCCGTGTCCTGTCATGTTAATGTAAGGATAGTTAAAAATGTCTGTGGATCCGACTTCAACATAGGGGACTTCTTCTGAAATATTAGTACCCAATTCTTGATTGCAAAATTTAATCAGATTGGGAACAGCGGTTGGATTTGCATAGTAATCTCCACCTCCGTTGTATTTCAATACAGCTAATTGATAGCTGGCAGTTTCTGATGCACTAGTGAGTGCAATAAGAACTAGGAATAATGCAAGGTGTTTGATGATTTTCATGCCGTTTCTATTTCTTCTAATGTAAGGAGATAATTTAAGAATTCATATCTAACCAAAGTCGAGCAACAGTTACCGCGTAAATACCAGCTGTTTCTGTTCTTAACCTATTTTCACCCAAGGCAATTGGTGTGTAACCATTTTCTTTTGCTAAGCTTAATTCGGCTTCAGAAAAATCTCCTTCTGGACCTATTATGATAGGACATCCTTGTGCTTTAAAAGAAGTGAATATATTGGTTTTAGTGTCCTCGTAACAATGTGCTATTAAGCCGTTGGGATGAGCAGTAATAAAGTCCTTACTTTTCACTAAATCTTCTAGAATTGGAAGGTGAACACGCTTGGATTGTTTCATGGCACTTACCAAAATTTTCTCGAAACGTTCTAGCTTTACTTTAGTGCGTTCTGCATTATCGGTAAGTAACAAACTAATTTTACTCACGCCAATTTCTGTGGCTTTCTCTAAGAAGTATTCTATTCTGTCGTTATTCTTGGTAGGAGCAATAGCAATGTGAATTTCCTCTTTAGGAGCTTCGTGTTCTTCTAAATGAAGTACTTCAACACGCGTTGCTTTAGGATTGTTATCGCTTATTGCCGCAACAGCCACTAATCCTTTACCATTGAGCAATTGTATTTCATCACCGTTTTTCATGCGAAGTACGCGTGAAATATGCTTGGATTCCTCAACGGGTAAAGTGAAGGTCTTATTTTCTTTCGTTAATTCTGGAAGATAAAACTGTCTCATTAGTGCAAGAGTCTGTAAATTAATTCTTTGTATAATTCTCCATCTGTGGCCTGACCACGATTAATTCCTTTGAACTTTAAGTCAAATTCTTGAAGTATAGCAATGTTTTTAGCGGTTTTCTTTACGGGGAATATCTTTGTTGCTTGGCGCGTTTTTCGAACAATGAAAGGGTTCATTTTTAAACCTGTCGCAATTTCTTGATCTGTATTGTTCTTGGAGAAGTGCATGTACATCAACTGTTTGAACAATTCAAACAAAGTGCTCACGACAACAACTCCTGCTGTAGCTTTAGGGTTTTGATCAAAGTATTTAACGATCTCCAAGGCTTTTTTGACTTGTCGCTCTTGAACGGCACTTTTTAATTCCCACACATTGTAATCTTTCGAAATACCAATGTTTTCTTCAATGTGAATGTCAGAAATCTGCGTTCCTTTCTCAAGAACTATAGACAGTTTATCAAACTCTTTGGTGATTTTGGATAAATCATTTCCCGTAGCGTTGGCCAAAAGGTTTAACGCCTTGTCTGTAATGCTAAACCCTTCTTTTTTAACAAAGTCTTGAATCCAAGCATTGAGGTTCCAATCCTTCACTTTTTCACTTAAGAAAACGACACCTTTTTTGCTGGCTTCCTTTAGGAATTTCTTTCGACCATCTACCTTTTTGTATTTGTGAGCAATCACAAAAACGGTAGTCGGTACAGGGTTCTGCATGTATGCGTCTACCATTTCCCAGTTTTTCATATCCTGGGCTTCCTTCAAAACTACAAGTTGACGTTCAGCCATCATTGGGAATTGTTTGGCTTGAGAAACCAGTGCTACCGGATCACAATCCTTCCCGTATAAAATAGTTTGGTTGAAATCTCTTTCACTTTCATCCAAGGCATTTTCTATGATGGATTGGGTTATTAAGTCTATAAAATAAGGTTCTTCCCCATGTAAAACATACACAGGTGCAAAGTCTTTTTGCTTTACCTTTTTTATGATTTCAACTTCACTCATTGAGCTTATTTAAGGTATCTAAAGTCTTGTCCGCTTTTCAAATTCTTCACCGCTTCTAGGATCAAACGAATGGTGTTTTCTACATCATCCTTATGACACATTTCCACTGTGGTGTGCATATAGCGCAATGGCAAAGAAATTAATGAACTTGGCACTCCTTCGTTACTGTAAGCAAAGGCATCTGTATCTGTACCTGTTGCTCTTGATGCCGCAGCACGTTGGAATGGAATTTTATTTTTGTTGGCCGATTCGATGATGTGTTTCAAAAGGTTGTTTTGTACGGCAGGACCATAGGTTAAAACTGGACCTTTACCTCCAGCTTGGTCACCGTGTACCTTTTTGTCTATCATTGGGGTTTGTGTATCATGACAAACATCTGTAATGATGGCAACATCCGGCTTTATTTTATGCGCAATCATTTGTGCTCCACGTAAACCTACTTCTTCCTGAACAGCATTTACGATGTACAATCCGAAATCTAATTTGTGCTTTTCTTCTTTCAATAAACGCGCAACTTCAGCAATCATGAAACCACCAATTCTATTGTCCAAAGCTCTACCCACAAATTTCTTCTCATTCAAGATTGTAAATTCATCATCAAAAGTTACTACACATCCAACATGAACGCCCATAGCTTCAACTTCCTCTGCTGTATCACATCCACAATCTAAGGTGATGTTTTTCATAGAAGGTGTTACTTCTTTTTCATGACGCGTGTGAATGGCAGGCCATCCAAAAACAGCTTTTACAATTCCTTTGTCTGTATGTATGTTTACTCTTTTTGATGGAGCGATGATATGGTCAGAACCACCATTTCTTCTCAAGTAGATAAATCCATCCTTAGTGATGTAATGCACAAACCAAGAAATTTCATCAGCGTGCGCTTCAATTACAACTTTGTATTTAGCTTCAGGGTTGATAACCCCAACTACAGTTCCGTAGTTATCTGTAAAGTATTCGTCTATGTATGGCTTAATGTAGCTCAACCAAAGTTTTTGTCCTTCAGCTTCAAAGCCAGTTGGTGATGTATTGTTTAAATATTTGGTTAAAAAATCAAGTGATTTTTTCGTGATGATATCTTTTTTTGCCATAATGTTTTGCTTTCGATCTGTTGTAATTTTTGCAATAGGTAAAAATAGTTTTTTCTGTAGATTTTGAGGTGGAAAGGAGATGATTTCTGTATAGAAGAATGAAAAAAATGGTAACGAAGTAACATCCCCACATTAAAAAGAAAAATATCCATAAAAAATATCCTTTAAACACAAGATTTGACGCAAAAAGACGTTAGAATTTGTAGAACAACAAATGACAACGTAACATGATAATTTTCTTGGCTTTTTTGGTGATGGTGATGGTGATTTCTGGGGTGGTAAAATATGTAGAGAAACTACAAGAAGCTAAGGAGAATTAACCCCTTAGAACTGTCTAATATTCAGATCTTTATTTTTACGGAGATAATACCTAATTATCGTACGGGCATCTCTGTCTTCGTGTTGATGCTCAATGGCTTCTTTCCAAACTTCAATGCTTTTATTCATATGAAAAAAGGGAAGGTAACCATAGCCTACATAAATTCCATTTTCTATTAAAACAATACTGTTTTCTCCTTTTTTTCGTCCTTTTTCGATGATGAAGAAATTCTCATTGTCAAAAGCCATAGAATCAATAAAACTATTCACTCTAGCATTATAGGTAAGGGTAGGTTCCTTTTGTATACACGCACCAAAACATTGCTTGGTATGATAACTGAAGCAAGCGTGTTGAGTAGGGTAGATGCCTAGTAATTTTTGACACAAGACATGTTTCCCAGCTATATCTTCCAAAAACTTTTTACTGTCTGCCTTTGAGGTGAAAGTAGTGATAGGAGGATCTGTATTCTTGTTTAAGGTATCTACATACAGGTTGATGTAGCCGCCATTATCTGTGTATGAAAACAAACCGTGTGAAAAGTTCGATCTTCTCAACGCACGGTTGTAAATTGGTTTGTATTGCTTGATTAACGCAGATTCGTAAAGCAAGGAAATCATTTCTGATCCTGTGAGCTCATATTCAATACGTGCAATATTCTCACGCATTTCTATCGCACGCTTGGTTTTACTGTTTTTTAAGTGTTGCTTGATACGTGTTAAGATGTGCTTGCTCTTTCCAATGTATATCAACCTATTGGTTTCGTCGTAAAACCTGTATACACCCGTTTTGTTGGGTATATCTTCGAGTTGACTCAAATCTAAATTAGGGTGGAGGATGGAAGGATTAATTTCTGAAGTAATAAATGTGTTGAGGTCATTACTATCTTTTTCAAAAAGTATTTTGAATAACTCAACTGTAGCCATAGCATCTCCAGCAGCCCTGTGTCTACCCACCAGTTCTATACCTAAATCATTGGTTAGTTTACCCAAACTGTACGAGTCATGTCCTGGAAGCAAGATGCGCGAAGCCCTTACTGTACACATGTGTGGATAACGAAAATCG
>NZ_JAWWCF010000098.1:0-11019 GCF_033720595.1 Lishizhenia sp.
GTGAGTACTTTCCAACACTTATGCGAAGTGCATCAGTTAAATCCAGCAAGCACCCTCTTTATTGACGATTCTATTCAACATGTTGAAGGTGCAAAAGAGGCTGGATTGATGGCTTATCACCTAGATAAGGGGGAAACTATTGAACAACTAGCTTTCTTACGTTAATCGAATTTATCGTTCATTTAGTCTAATGACCTCCTTGTTTATAGGTGCTATTCAGTAAATTGAAGTATGTATAAATGGGAAGGACAAGTATTGAACGAGAGTGATACAACAGCGCTAACTGATGTTTCATTAAACTTTGCTTCAGTTGATACTTTAGGACTTTCGGGAGATTTAAGTTCTTCCGTAGAATGGTCCAATTACCTATACCTCGTTTTATTCGTGGTTATCATTTATATTTTCTATGCTTTTATGAAGAGGAAAGGATAGATTCGTTTCATTTTGTGGGGTTAACAGTAAAACCGTCTAGTAATGCTAGACGGTTTTTATATACCTAAAATCTTTCGCGTTAAGCTATCCTCCAAAACGCTAACTCCTTCTTTTTTATTCATCTGTAAAAATTCGGTCTCTAAACTATTCAGTACTGCAACCTGATCAAAATTGTAAATTTCTCTCTTTTCGGAATTAATGCGCGTGGCACCTGATAGTCGCGGACTTTCCTCAATTGTAGCCAACTTTTCGGGTTGTACCTCTACCACCACCTCTTTAAATACTGTATCAGGATCTGCAGGTACAAGCACTTCCTTCTCAACATATTCTGTTAGGTATACTGTTTCGGGTTGCTGAACTGAATTCTTCATCAAAAAGTGATATCCCCCCAATAAAGCAACAAAAACAGCCGCAGCTTTCCAAAGCGTAACCTTACTTTGAAACAATACTAAGATTCCTCCGTTTCTCTTCTCTTGTAATGCCTTTAGCGCTTTAGAAGGCACCGGGACAACGAGCGTATTGTTATTGTCATCTTCAGCAAAGGTTTCCTGGGTCATGAAGATCACCAAGCGTTGTTCTTTATATTCCTCTGCTGACATTTGCTCTAAAACAAAGCTTGTCTCTTGGGGAGTTAAGGCTTCAAAATCTTTATTTTCTAATAAATGAAGTATGTCCATAATTTCTCTTTTTTAATGTTGAACTTTTGTAAACAAGCGCATTTTTTCTGCGAGTATTTGGGTGGCTTTATTCAATCTCGATTTTACCGTTCCCTCCGGTATATTTTGAGCTTGGGCTATTTCTTTCACTTTTAGTTCTTCAGAATAGCGCAACACAAAGGTTTCTCTGTAGGGAGAAGGCAAGGCAGCAATTTCTTCTTTCAATGCTTGATTTTTTAGCTCCCTATCCATTTTATCTTCAGCTTGATTACTTATCTGAAGGGATGTATTTTGAATTTCTCGTATGTCTCCAACATTTTTCCTGAAGTGATTTTTACACAAATTTGCCGCAATCGTAAACACCCATGTTTTAAAACTTTTGTTGCGGTCAAAACCCTCGGCAGCTTCCACTACTTTTAAAAAAACATCCTGCGTAAAGTCTTGTGCTCGGGCCTCATCTTGTTTCAACATCTTGTACATAAACAATAAAATACGCTGCGCATAACGACTGTAAAGTTCATTAAATGCCGATTCATCCCCTTTGGTAAGGCGATGCATCAGCTCTTCGTCTTTAAGTTGTTTATAGCTACTCAAGTTCCAATTGCTTTTTTACCAATCCGTAGTACTCAAAATTATGCGCAATGCGATGGATGATTTCCAGGGTTTCTTGGGCTTTTGCTTCTTTACTGATCAATTTATAATACTTGTAAAGATGCACTAAGCCAGGAACGTACATGTTGTTCATACGTAAATCTTGATTGGCCCATTCACTTGTATAATAATCGTGAATTAAAAGATCGGTATAAAATACTTCCTCAAAATTGTGTACCAAAATTGAAACATTATCTAGCTTCTCTTCACTGTATTGATAGAGTAAACCAACATTGTAGAGTTGATCTAGTTTATCCTGTTGGTCGTGTAACAACCCTCTTGAAGAAAAGTACAAGGTTCTAGCTCCCTTGTGTTCAATAATATGATTGATAATCTCAGGAAAAGACTTGTTTTCACCTTTTAATTCAGGAATGTTCAAGGTATTAAAAATGCGTTTGCGGTAACTTTCTATTTGTGCCAAAAACACGTTGAGCACCGTTAGATCTTGTCGTACGCTATCTGCGTGTTGGGCCACCCATAATGGATAGGTATCATTGTCTCCAGCCGTTAATATAATCGCATCTTTTTGAGCACCATTGAGCATGTTGTGCGCCAAAAGTAGAGTAGCTGGTGTAAAGTGTGCACTTTTCTTCCAGAGCTCCGAGACTTCCTTTAATTTATTGGGATTGTACTCATATACCTCGTAGATATTCATGAGTTCCGGATACACATCACTACTTTCTGGTTTTAACTTATGTGCATTGAGTGCATTGCTGATCAATTCTTTTCGCTGTTCTGGATTTTCAGCTTGGTAGATGGGTTTGGCCCACGACATAACATGGTAATAGGCAAAAGTATTGGGAATGTGTTTGGCCATTTGCTCCAAAACCTCTTCCTCCTTTTCGACCCATTCTAACCTTAGCGCTTCAGAATCCGCTTTACGACCTGCATAGCGGGTAGCCGCATAATAATTGGTCCAAGCATCTTCATTCTTCTTGTCTTTTTTCACCTCTTTCGCCCACAACTCATGTTGAGTAACATACCAATCATAAGAATTGATAACGCGCGTAAACGAATAAATTTCCTCCGGTTCTGCTATTTGCGCTTGTGCCGTTCCCATACCGAAAAAGACTACAAGACTTAAAATCATTAATTTTTTCATGGATGATGTTTTCCCGTATTACACAATAGACGAGAAAACGTTCGCGAGGAAATGGAAAGAAATGTTAAAAGACGAAGAGAGCCACCTTTTGAACGAGATGAAGAGTTGGCTAATTTGAACCCATGAAATAAATCTTCACAAAAGTATAAAGCAAAAAAAAAAGCACTTATTTCTAAGTGCTTTTTGCTCCTCCTCTTGGGCTCGAACCAAGGACCCTCTGATTAACAGTCAGATGCTCTAACCAACTGAGCTAAGGAGGAGTGTGCTTCGTTTGCGGGGACAAAGATATACATTCTTTAGACAACCGCAATGCTTTTGAGCAAAAAAAATTAAAAAAATTTGAAAGTTTTTTATTAATTATTGAATATCAATTCTTTAAAAATCGTCTTCATTTAGGGTGAAATCATCAAAGCCACCTGTACCCAAATCATTTTCGCTGTCATCTAAGTTAAATTCTTCCGTAGAAGTACTTCCTTGATCCTTACTTGGACGCAAAATATTGGTCTTAGAAACGTTTAACCTGATTTCTGTTTTAATGGAATTGTCGTCTTGCAAATACGCTTTTGGAAAAGGTGTTCCTACCAATTCTACTAACGCCCCTTTTTTAAGAAAGTCTAATATTCTAAGGTTGGCACCTTCTTTCTTCCAAATCGTACAGTTCACCCAGGTTGTTTTTGTTTTAGATTCTCCCGTACGTTTGTCTCTCCAGTTTTTATTGTGTGCAACCGGGAAGTTGATGGCGATTACTCCTCGCTCCATGTTTCTTACCGTCGCATCTTTACCTATGTTTCCTATGAGTCTTGTCTCAAAAACTGTAGCCATGTAATTTTTGTGTATTTAAAAGTGTATGTGATTGTTTCTTACAAAGTCTGCAAAATGAATGCTACTCAAATTTAACAATATAAGCGTCGGGGAAACCATTTTCCTTGACTTTTTTGAGCAGTGCTTTACAGTCTTTCTTCTTGGCAAACTTACCCACGTAGTACTTGTATTTGTACATACTTTTAGATTCCACTTTAATACGCTCCACGGTAACACCCAACTTTTTAAATTCGGCAATGTCCGTTTCTACAGGGTCTATACTAGACATGATTTGAATCTTGTAAACCTCACCACTCTGACTCAGCTCTTTTTCTGTATTGATGAAATTGATGTCTTTATGTTCTCGTTTGATGAAATCTCTAAAACCTCTGTACAATGCAGAAGCTATAATTTCTTGACCATATACTGAGTTCAAATAATTGGCTTCCGATGTATTGGTAACGAATCCACACTCTACTAAAACACTGGTCATTTTTGTATACTTCAACACTTGAACAGAATGACCTCTATCTTCACCTGTTTTTACACCTCTACTTCTTCGTTTTGCTCTGTTTTCAAATTGATCTTCGAATTCAGTGGCTAGACGAACTGCTTTTTTAGAGGCCCAATTGTGCACATGCGATTCTGTTCCATAAACAGAACTTCTGGCACTACCGTTACAGTGAACAGAGATAAAATAATCTGCGTTTAAATCATTGGCCATTTCTACACGTTCATCTAAAGAAGGATAAACATCTGTTTTACGCGTATAATGCACCTCTACATTGATCAGATTTTCTTCGATATATTTTCCAAATTTTAAAGCAATACTTAAGTTGAGGTCCTTTTCTGGTTTCAAGGCTTTATCCTGAGATAAATGTCCAGGGTCAGAACCACCGTGTCCAGGATCTATTACCACAATCACTTTATCTTTACCGAAAGCGATGATATTTAAGCAAAGGGTAAGTGCAAGAAGGAAAAATTTCATTATTAAACGTTTTAACTATCAAATTAAGCTAAAATCCTCACGTCTTAAACTTAAGGGTATTGAAGATTGTCAAGATAGCAATGTGTAAAAAGCTTAAGCCTCAGATTTTTGATAGAATTGTGATGAAAATACAGCCAGGAATAAAGCGATAAAAGTAACTCCTTGTTGCGTTTCTATGGTATCCTCTGGCAAAAAGCTAGCCAAAGCAATGAGCCCGAAAGCAAGGGCTAAAATATGCTTGTTGCTCACGGCTCTTTTTAAGAAAAGGAACCAAATTGAAAGAAAGAGAATTAAGCCCGGAATCCCGAATGTAATCCAAACCGTTAAAAATTGATTGTGCGCCCTGTTTCTGTGGTACTTATCTAATTTAGAGTCAAGGTCATCATAAGCCTTATCAAATTCATCCTGCACATCTCCTGTTCCTACCCCGAAATAAGGATTGTTTTTTATGATGTACCAGGCAGCCGACCAATGTTCGAACCTTTGTAATAGAGAATGACCGTTTGGATTACCGTTAGCCGCATAGGTTTGCAATTGCGTCTTCAATCCATTCAATCTATTCGTCACCCCGCCATTTTGAAATTCTATACTAGGTATACCTTGTTCAATAAACCTGACATCTTCCTCCGTCAATTGTGCTACGCCTTGGGCGTCTTTTCTCAAATTTTTAGAAGTTAAATATCTCCAGAGCGTGTATTTTACGTGTTGATTTTTTCTGTCTAAACTATCATAGGCTAAATCAGAACGCTCATTCCACTTTTTACGCATTTCATCCTCTGCCAAGTAGACCATCAATGGATAGCCATTTTCAAAAAAAGTGGAAGTAGTATCGTGGTAGTAAACAGTTCCCTGAGCACTTTTATATTCTAAATCACCATAGATGTAATTATCACTTTCTGGTATTAAAAATTGAACGATGCCAACAGTTACCGTTGTTGCCGCTCCTAAAAATAAAATCCAGAGGGTCCACTTTAAACTTTTAAGTTTCAATTTAGAAATGGCATAGAAAAACAATCCTCCCATTAAACATGCATAGGCAACTACCCCGCTTAAAACCTGACTGTAGAGTGCATAGTAAGAAAACCATGCAAAAAGTAGTGCATAGAGTATGTAATACTTCATGCGTTTTACGGTATAGAAAAGGGTTATTGCCGCACCAAAGACAACGAGTAAAGCGTACCGAATATGCGATCCAAATATGGACATTTCTCTGATATCGAGTATAATGCCTTCTTCTATTTTATCGTGATAATTATAGTAATTGATACTCGTGGTAACCAGTAAACTCAACAAGAAAAGGTGCAATCCAATTTTTACCTCTTTGGCTTTTAGCGGCCTTGCTCCATATACAAAAGGCAAGGCGAAAAGCGGCAATTTTATGCGAATGTCATGTAAAGCATAATCAAAATTAGAAGTGTAAATTAACCCTAGAAAATGAAAGCCAAAAAACAACAATGTTAAGGCAACAATTTTATTTTCTCTCAGGTTTTTCAAGTACTTAGCGAAGTGTGCTTCAAGTACTAAATTGAGTATGCACAACATGGTAGCAAGCGACAACACCACTTTATTAAGCGGGAGTCCGACGCACAGTGCAATGAAACACAATTGATGAATGAACGCATGGACACGATAGCCAAAAAGCTTGTCGAGCATAAGTAGAGTAGTTTCTTTTTATTTCTTAACGTTAATATGCAAGGTAGAATTGTATAATTTCTCATTATTTAATACCTCCATCGCTTTTTCCAAACTCTTATCGCTGATGAAACTATTTAAAACTCTACCTTCTTGGTAATAGTAACGCGCAACAATTTCGTTTTGCAACATTTCTTTAATTTGTGTTTTAAAACGGATAAGATCTTCTTTTTTTGAAGGTTTCAAAGCGGCTAACAACGCTTCAATCTCTTTTTCTGTACTTTCAAAATAACCTTCCATTTTAGCGACCTCTACTACCTCTTTCATTTTCTCCTCAGAAGCAGTATTGTACGAAAATTCCTTACTCAAAGCAAACGCTATAAATTCATCGTAGGCCTTATCACTCAAAACAAATTCCTCGGGTGCAGCTATGCTATCGTGTTTATGTTTGTAGTGTGTAGCGTAATCAAAAATGATGTTTTTCGCCAAAAGCATTGCTGCGAGTCTGCTCATATTTTCTCCTTCTACCGATATATCTGGCTCTATACCTCTACCGTCAATCACTTCTCTTCCATTTTTAGTGTAAAAGATTTGAAGTAAGGAGTCTGGAACTTCGTCTACTTGACCATCCACCTTATTAGAATAATCTAATTTCTGAACACATCTTCCTGATGGCGTATAGTATTTTGCAATGGTCAACTTCATTTTAGAACCGTATTTTAAATCAACTGTTCTTTGCACCAGACCTTTTCCAAAAGAGGTTCTTCCCACAACAACAGCTCGGTCTAAATCTTGTAACGTTCCACTTACAATTTCTGATGCGGAAGCAGAACCTTCGTTGATCAATACTACAAGGGGAATTTCTAAATCTAAGGGGTCTTGCTGTGTAACGTAAACTCTATTTTCTTCTTTCACCCTAGACTTTGTAGATACCACAACTTGCCCCTTGGGTACAAACATGTTTACAATTTTTACGGCTTCCATCAGCAAACCACCACCGTTGTTTCTTAAATCTAACACCAGCGATTCCATTCCCTCTTGTTTTAAGGATTGAAAAGCTTTGCTCACGTTGGCACTCGCCGTTTGAGTGAAGGAATTCAACGCAATATAACCTACTTTGTCGTCTATCATTCCTGAATAAGGAACATCTGGTAATTTGATCTCATCGCGAATTATTTTCGCCTCTCCCTCTCCAACATCAGGTCGTTTGTATTGCACAATAACTTCAGATCCTTTCAGTCCTTTCAAAGCATTAGAAACTTCTTCTGAGCTTCTATTTTTCATGTCACGACCGTCTATGGAAAGAATAATATCTCCAGCCTCCAAACCAGCATTATACGCAGGGTTGCCTTTGTAAGGTTCTGTTATAATCGTGTATTCTCCCACTTTCCTAATCGTAGCACCTATCCCACCGTATTGCCCCGTATTCATCATACGGAAATCTTCGATGTTGGCCTCATGGTAATACACCGTATATGGATCCAAAGCGCGCAGCATGGCATCAATGGAAGTTTTGGAAAGCTCTCCTGTATTGGGTTCATCTACATAGTACTTTTCTAAATTCATGTAAATGAGATCCATTAATTCCATGGATTTGATTACCTCAAAACTATTACTCTGTGCCTTTGATGTGCTATAAAAGCAAAGTAAACTGATAACAACGAAAAGATATTTTTTCATGTGCTTAATTTTCTATGTGTAGCGCTTGATTTAACTTCACCAAGGCCTTTTTCAATTTCGTTTCTATTAAATCGTAATCTGGCAGCTCTCTCCCTGTATACATAATAAATAAAGCGAGTTGCTGATTCTTCTCCTTCAATCCTTCTTCTAACTCCTGTCTGTTTTTCCTAAAAACTTCGCGCATCAAACGCTTAATTCTATTTCTATCAACAGCGCGTTTAAAGTTTCGTTTAGGAGCAGTTATAACGATTTGAAAAGGAATTTCTTTTGGAAGACTTGTGATTTGATAACGTATCATAAAAGGATATGATTTGATCCCCTCCCCTTCACTAAACAAGGCGTCGATAATTTTTCGACTGCACAGTTTATACTCCTTTCCAAATCCTTGATTCATATTACAAAGATAACAGAAGTACTCGCTTACAAAAACAGCTTTATTAATCGCAGAATATTTTTTGGCACAGCTTTTGAAAAGTGATTATTAAGCAACAAAAAACACATGAAAACACAAAAGAAATCTAAAGCCATTGAATTAATGTTGAGCACCAACTTGAGTGCCTACATTCAATTCTTAAATCAAGAACTTGTTAAGTAGTTAAAGTAATAGTTTATAGTTAGTACAGCAAAAAGGAGGTCCCGTAAAATGAACCTCCTTTTTTTATGTTTAAATCTTATGGTTTTGAAATAATTATTTCAAAGAGTTTTTGATTATTGAGCTTAGGTCTGCCCTCGTCATTACTCCGCTTCCTCGCCAGGCAATTTCACCTTCTTTGAAAACGATGAAACTAGGAACACCTCTAATCTTATACTTTGCCGCTAAAGCTTGATTTTTATCTACGTCAATCTTTAGTACGCGTAAATCCTTGCCAAACTCATTTTTTACATCGTCTACTACAGGGTGCATAGTTTGGCAAGGGCCACACCATGTAGCATGAAAATCTACCAATACTGGTACCTCTCCCTTTACTATTTCCTTAAAACTTTCCATTTTTATTTTTTTGCTTTTGATGGATCATATGAACTAAATAGGTTAATCCAAATGAGTCGACCAGCTCTAAAAGTAACCGGCGCTAAACCTAAAAGTGTTGCTACCACAATAATGATATATGCCCAATAAGGTGTATCTGGAAAGAGCAAATACGTACTTACAAAAGCTGCAACAGAAAATGCTACACTTACGGCGTAAGCAACGTACATAGCTCCGTAAAAGAAACCTGTTTCCATTTCGTATTTATGTCCACAATGCGAACACTTTTCCTCCATTTTATCAAATTTCTTGAAACTATATACCCTTTTGTAGGTAAATACTTTCCCTTCATGACAAACAGGACATTTTCCATTAAAGATGCTGTACAATTTTGTGCCTTTTAACCCCATGGTCTTCTATTTTTTGATCCCTTTGTTCACTTAACAAATATAAGGTTAAACACCCTTTTTATCTGCAACATTTGTTACGCAAAGCTATAATTTATTCAAGGTCTAAATAACGCTTTATCTCCGATATAGTACTAATGCATTAAAGACAATAAATAGCACATATTTCCCATCTAGCCATTCTAACAGATATTTTAAAGCTACTCTTGAATGATTTTGTTCTTGTGAAGGCTATATCAAATCGATACTTGGTTTTTTGGTAATTTCCTGACAACATAGCGCTATTCAAGCTCCTCCCAACCCTGCTTCTTTGTTTACGTTAAAAAATTAGCGACCTTTGCACCGGAATTTTACTATGGTACAGAAAACAAACATCAGAAATTTAACGCTTGCTGAATTAAAAAATCAATTCACAGGTATGGGCGAAAAAGCATTTCGAGCGAAACAAGTATACGAATGGCTTTGGAAAAAAAATGCCCATAGTTTTGAAGAAATGAGCAATTTAAGTGTGAAGTTACGCGATCAATTGAATGAATTATTTTTCATTGATGCCATAGCGTTAGATGACCAACAAATTTCTAGCGATAAAACGATTAAATGTGCTTTTCACGCTGGAGAAAAACAAGTTATTGAAGGTGTATTGATTCCAACAGCTTCTCGAACAACCGCTTGTATTTCTTCTCAAGTTGGTTGTAGCTTGGCTTGTAAATTCTGTGCTACTGGTCGACTTAAACTCATGAAGAACTTATCGGCTGGTGAAATTGTAGACCAAGTTGTTTACCTTAAGAACCAGGCAGAGCAACGTTACAACAAAAGTTTAACCAACATTGTATACATGGGAATGGGTGAACCTTTGTTGAACTATAAAAATATGCTCCGTAGTACAGAGATAATTACTTCTGAAGAAGGTTTAGGTATGTCGCCCAAACGTATAACTGTATCTACTGCCGGAATTGCCAAGATGATTAAAAAACTAGGTGACGATGAGGTAAAATTTAACCTTGCCCTTTCTCTGCACGCTGCTAACGATAAGAAGCGTAGTAGAATCATGGAAATCAACGACACCAACAATTTAGAAGTATTGGCAGATTCTCTGAAATACTTTTACAGTAAAACAGGAACACGTATCACTTTCGAATACATCATCTTTAAGGACTTCAACGATGCATTGGAAGATGCTCAAGAATTAGCTGAATTCTGTAAAAATGTACCGTGTAAAATCAACATCATCGAATACAATCCTATAGACGATGGTGAGTTCCAACAAGCTTCTAGAGCAAAAGTAGATGCCTTTGCTGCTTTCTTAGAAGAGCGTAACCTTATCGTGAACATCAGACGTTCAAGAGGAAAAGACATAGACGCGGCTTGCGGTCAACTTGCCAATAAAAACAAAGCGATAGAGTTAAAAGAAAGAGTACTAAAATAGACCCTTCTCCAATTGCTAAGGTCTGTTGGAGCATTAAACGCACCTCATATTTTCCTTTTTGCATTTACTTGAAGGGGGTGACTATTCCCATCATTTAATAATCGTCGCGTTGCCTGATTTCAAGTAAATGATGAAAATCCGCCATTCTACCGAGTAAAGGTAATTCTTCATTATTTCACCAATATTACCTACTCCAACCCCCTATTCAATTGGCAATCTCATTCCATATAAAAGACATTCGGCAGCATTGCGGAGCGTGAATAAAACATCACCTTTA
>NZ_JAWWCF010000099.1:0-10925 GCF_033720595.1 Lishizhenia sp.
CACTATTTAATAAACCCATTCTTATCACTACTTTTGCGGCATGATAAATTTGGATAATCTTGGTGTTCACCTTCCTCAGGGGTATTTGTTTAACGAAATTAGTTTACAAATCAATAAAGGAGATAAAATCGGTTTGGTTGGAAAAAACGGAGCGGGTAAGTCTACTTTATTGAAATTAATTGCGGGGTGGGACAAGCCTTCTGAAGGTAGAATTCACAAACCCAAAGATTGTACAGTTGGTTTCTTAACACAGGATATAGAAATCGACACCAATAAAACGGTGTTTGATTACCTAAAGTTTTCTAACGAAACCCTTAATCATATTCGTCAGAAATTAGACGATATCAATGACCAATTGACCACAAGAACGGATTACGAAAGTGATTCTTACTTGCAGTTGTTGGATGATTTGAACGATTACAATACGCAGTTCTCTTTACACGAAGGTTTTCAATGGGAAGAGAAAATCATGGCCACTTTAGATGGTTTAGGTTTCAACGAAAAGAAGATAGAAAATCCCTTGGAAGATTTATCTGGAGGTTGGAAAATGAGAGCCGAATTAGCCAAAATATTGGTGAACAAACCAGATGTTATTCTACTGGATGAGCCCACCAACCACTTGGATATTATCTCAATTTCTTGGTTGGAGAAATATTTACAAACCTTCGAAGGGGCGGTAATTACCATTTCTCACGATAGATTATTCTTAGATAACGTTACCAAGCGTACTTTGGAAATTGCGCAAGGTTCTATTTTAGATTTCCCTTACCCTTACTCTTTGTACAAAGAAAGAAGGTCAGAAGAAATAGAACGTTTAAAAGCGGCTGCCAAGCAACAGGAAAAAGACATCAAGCAAACCAAAGAGTTAATTGATAAATTCCGTGCGAAGAAAAACAAAGCAGCCTTTGCCCAATCTTTGATCAAGAAATTGGAGCGAACTGAAATCATCCAAGTGGAAGATGATGTGGTTGCGAAAATGAAAATAGCCTTTCCTTTAAGTGTGCAACCCGGAAAGTGGGTGTTGGAAATGGAAGATTTGGGTAAATCTTATGGCGACAACCTCTTGTTCAAGGATGTGAACTTAACCGTGGGTAGGGGTGAAAAAATTGCTTTGCTTGGACCTAACGGTGTAGGTAAATCCACTTTACTGAAGCGCATTATGAAAACTTTGGACGGAGACGGAACTGTAAATTACGGACACAACGTACAGGTTACTTACTTCGCACAAGACCAAGCCGAAGCTTTGGATAAAGAAAAAACGATATTGGAAACCGTAGACGAGGTTGCTAAAGGAGATATCAGAAAAGAATTGAGATCTGTTTTAGGTGCTTTCTTGTTTAGTGGTGAAGATGTAGATAAAAAAGTAGGTGTGCTTTCTGGAGGCGAACGTACGCGTTTGGCTTTGTGCCAATTGTTATTGAGTCCGAGTAACGTGTTGATTCTCGATGAGCCGACCAACCACCTTGATATCCAGAGTAAGGAGGTACTTAAGAGTGCGTTGATTAATTACGAAGGAACCTTCATTATTGTATCGCACGATAGAGAGTTCTTGGATGGTTTGACGAACCGTATTTGGGACATTGAAGACAAAGCGTTGAAAATTCACCACTACACGGTACAAGAATTTTTAAGGAGAAAGATGTCGCTCAACGGCGAACACAAGGCGCAAAAGAAAGCGGCCAAGCCGAAAAAAGAGGTGGTTAAAGAAGAAGCACCGAAGCAAGAATTGAGTTACGAAGAAGCTAAAGAATTGAAACGCCAACGTAATAAATTCAAAAATCAGGTCAATAAAGCAGAACAAAACATAGAGCGTTTAGAAAAAGAAATTGCCGAAATGGATAAAGTTCTGGCCGATTTAGATTACACTGACGAAGAGAACGCTGCCAAGCAATTAGCTAAGTATGAAGCCTTAAAAGCAGACTTAGACAAAGAAATGATGGCTTGGGAAGAGGGTACTGAACAGCTCATGGAATTAGAAAATTAAAAGTTTTTCCTTTTTTCCATTGCAGGTTTAAAAAAGCTACGTATATTTGCACCCCCAACGGGACACAAACAAGCGAGTTTGTTTAGAAAAAGAAATAACTATTTTAAGATATAGTGCGAGGTGGAGCAGTTGGTAGCTCGTCGGGCTCATAACCCGAAGGTCGTCAGTTCGAGTCTGGCCCTCGCTACCATTGAAAAGGGAAATTCAAATTTTGAGTTTCCCTTTTTTTGTGTCTTATATTTTGACAAACGGGCGGTCTTTCCGCTATAGTCCTCACCCTCTTTTACTTTTAACTAAAGAGTTGCGCGGCTTCTTAGGTCGCCCCTAACCGCCAAGTTGCAATGCAAAATAGTCCTCCGGGCTGCCGCTGCTATACCTGTTTGGTAGCTCCGTATTCATTGAATCATTTAAAGGATCTTCCGCTCTGAGTAAAATAATCTATACTTCAGTCTCAAATCAACAATTCTCTGACACTTCTTTGTTTTAAAGTTCTTAATTTTGGGGCCGAATCATGAATCTCTTATAGATTCTGCAACTTAAAAATTGAGATATGAAAAGGTCAAATTCTGAACAACTCTTCGAAACTGCAAAACAATACTTGCCGGGTGGTGTAAACTCTCCAGTTCGTGCATTCAAATCAGTTGATGGTGCGCCATTATTCATTAAAAAAGGAGATGGTGTTAACATTTGGGACGAAGACGATAACCAATTCATCGATTTTTGTTGTAGTTGGGGACCACTTATCTTAGGTCATAACAACCCTAACGTAAGAGAAAAAGTAATTGAAACTTTACACAACGGTTCTAGCTTTGGAGCGCCAACGCGTTTAGAAAATGAATTGGCTGCTTTGGTAGTGGAAAATAATCCTGTGATCGACAAAATTAGATTCTGTAGTTCAGGAACAGAAGCGGTAATGTCGGGCTTACGTTTAGCGCGAGGTTACTCTGGAAAAAACAAAATTGTAAAGTTTGAAGGATGTTACCACGGTCACGTAGATGCCATGTTGGTGAAAGCTGGATCTGGATTAGTAACTTTTGGAGAATCTACATCTGCAGGTATTCCTGAAGGATACACCAACGAAACATTGGTTTTACCCCTGAATGATTTAGACGCAGTGAAAGCATGTTTTGAAGAATGGGGACACGATATTGCTTGTGTAATCATTGAACCAATTCCTGCCAACAACGGATTACTGTTACAAGACAAAAAATTCTTACAAGGATTAAGAGAATTGTGTACAGCAAACAATATCTTATTGTTCTTCGACGAGGTGATCTCTGGATTTAGAGTAGCCTTTGGTGGAGCATCAGAATACTACGGAATTACACCAGACATCGTTTCATACGGAAAAATTATTGGAGGTGGATTACCTGTTGGAGCGTACGGAGCAAGAAAAGAAATCATGGCTTGTGTTGCGCCAGACGGACCTGTTTACCAAGCAGGAACATTGAGTGGAAACCCAGTAGCGATGGCTGCAGGAATTGCACAATTGGAAGAATGTGTAAAAGACGGTTTCTACGAAGACCAAGAAGAAAGAACACAATTCTTCGTGAACAAGATTAACGCACACGCCAAGGAGAAAGGATACTTATTTGAAATGTTTACCATTGGATCTATTTTCTGGATGGCCTTCTCTGATAAGTTAGCAATTAGAAGAGCCGATGAAATTGATGGAGATATGACCTCTTTCAAAGATTTATACGGAAACTTATTGGAAAACGGATTGTATGTTGGACCTAGTGGTTACGAAGTAGGATTTGTATCTCAAGCACATACCAAAGAAATCTTGGCAGAGGCAGCAGATAAATTCTGTGCGGCTTTAGACGCAACATTTGCAAAATAACTCAAGGAAAAAAGTAAATTCACACAAAAACCCACAACGTGAAAAAAGGAATAGCAATTTTAGGATCAACAGGATCAATAGGAACGCAAGCTTTAGAGGTAATTGAAAACTACCCAGACAAGTTTGATTTACAAGTGATTACTGCCAATAGAAATGCTGACCTTTTGATAGAACAAGCCATCAAACACCAACCCAATACCGTTGTTATTGTGGATGAAAGTAAGTTTGAGCAGGTGAAGTCCGCTTTGTGGGAGCATGAAATTCACGTATATGCAGGTGAAGATGCTTTGGCACAAGTAGTAGAAGGGAATGAAATTCACACTGTGCTTACCGCGTTGGTAGGATACGCAGGTTTAAAACCTACGCTTCGCGCCATTGAAGCCAAGAAAACTATAGCCTTAGCCAACAAAGAAACCTTAGTGGTTGCAGGAGAATTGGTTACAAAAATGGCCCGAGAGAATGGGGTGAACATTTACCCTGTAGATTCTGAGCACTCGGCAATTTTCCAATGTTTGGTGGGCGACTTTGAGAATAAAATTGAAAAGATATACTTAACAGCATCGGGTGGACCTTTCCGTGGTTACACAAAAGATCAACTCGCTGCTGTTACCAAGGCACAAGCCTTGAAACATCCCAACTGGGAAATGGGAGCAAAAATCACCATAGATTCTGCCTCATTAATGAACAAAGGATTGGAAGTAATAGAAGCCAAATGGTTATTCAATTTACGTCCAGACCAAATCGATACCATAGTACACCCCCAAAGTATTGTACACAGTTTAGTACAGTTTGAGGACGGAAGCATGAAGGCGCAAATGGGCTTGCCAGACATGAAACTTCCCATTCAATATGCCTTGACTTATCCCGAAAGGTTTAAAACAGATTTTCCACGTTTCAATTTCATGGACTATCCACAGTTGACCTTCGAAAAAGCCGACGCTGACACCTTTAAAAATTTGAACTTGGCTTACAAAGCTATGGAGATGGAAGGTACAGCGGCATGTGCACTTAACGCAGCCAACGAAGTGAGTGTACAAGCTTTCTTAGAAGAAAAGATTTCCTTCCTGGCCATTGCAGATATCAATGAAGCTGTGTTAATGCAAACCCCAAATAGCTTATCACCTGTTTATGAAGACTACGTTAACACAGACAAATTAGCGAGAGAAAAAGCATGGGAAATGGTTAAAAACTTCAATAAATAAACATTTCTAAAAAGAGTTACAACCCATAAAACCCTTTAAAAATAAGGGTTATAAGTGTTTAAAACTACATTTCAACTAAGGAATTCGCTTTTAGCTTCCCTACATTTCTAGACATTTTGGTACATAATGCCCTGTTTATAGCTGGATTAATTCTTAATTGTTTATATCTTTAGCGTTAAATAATTAATTACAGTATAAACTATGAAAAAAGTATATTTAAGTGCGTTAGCTATTGCACTAGGTACTAGTGGGGTTATCGCTCAGAACACTCCTGAGATCTCTACACTTAGACCTTTGCATAAAGAAGCTAACAATGCAACAGCAAAAGCACTAGGTACTGATGTGTACACAGATGATTTCTCAACACCAGCAAACTGGACAATCGACAATGACGGTGAGTCTGGAGCAACATTTGGATGGAACATCGATGCTTCAAACGATAGCTGGGCTTTAGCTGATATCGCTTCTACATCAGGTGGTTCTTTCGCTGAGGTGAACAATGGAGATCCAACACAGGGTACACAAATTTTAGACAAAGTTTACACAATGACAACTTCAGCTCCTTTGGATATTGAAGCATTGACATTGGCAAACGCAGGTGCTGCTACAGATCAAGTTAACTTATCTTTCGAGCAATACGGTGCGAAATTCAACGATTTACAAGAAGTAAGAGTAAGTACAGATGGTACTAACTTTACATCTGTTTTCGATAACAACAATAAAGAATTATTAACTGCTTCAGGTGGTTCTGCTTACGACAATACTGAAAAAGTATACGTAAACATTTCTGACGCAATCGCAGGTGCTGCTACTTCAGTATGGATTCAGTTCAGATGGACTACTGCATCTACAAACGTAACAAGTCCAAACGTTTGGATTACTTACGGATGGGCAATTGATGATTTAGCTATTTCTACTTTGAATGACTACGATTTATCTGTAGTTTCTTCAAACTGGGGTAGTTACGAATTAGAGGATGGAAACGGAGATCCTATCTTCAATGAAATTCCTTACTACATCATTCCTACATCTCAAGTTGGTCAAATGGCATTCTCTGCTAACGTGAAGAACCCAGGTGGAATGGACTTAACAAACGTTTCTTTAGAAGTAGATGTTAACGGTTCTGTTGTTGCTTCATCAGCTCCAACTACAATTACTGCTGGTTCTACTGACAGTTTATCTACAACTTACACATTACCAGGAAACGGAGTTTACACGATCTCTCAAGAAATTACTATGACTGAGGTTGATGATATTCCAGCTGATAATGACTTGAAAATTATTCCTCAAGACATCATCGTTGCAGATACACACATTTTCGCAAGAGATGAGTACTCTAACTTCGGTGCTGATGGAGGTACAGCTACTATCGATGGTAGTGAAGTATTTGGATACGAAGCAGGTAACTACTTCGAGGTTGTTGCTGACATGACTGTTAAAGGTATCGATGTAGGTATCGCTAACGAACAAGGAAACGTAGGTGATGAAATTTACGGGGCAATCTACACACCAGATGGACAAGGTTCTTTCACATTAGTAGCAGTTTCTGACTACGTTGAAGTACCAAGCTGGAGTTTAGGAAAAATCTTAACATTGAACTTCCCTGCTGGTTCTCCTGCTAACTTAACTGCTGGTGGATTATACTTTGCATGTGTTGGTACACAGTCTGACTTCGAATACTTAACTTCTGGATTCTCTCCAAGAGGTTTATCTTTAACTTACTACGGTGGTGGTATGATGGCTCCAATTGCAAACGGACGTTTCTACACTAACGCTACTCCAGTAGTAAGAATGAACACATTAGGTACAGTTGCAACAGAAGGTGTTGAGGCTTTAGAAGCTTCTTTAGGACAAAACGCTCCTAACCCATTCTCAACTACATCTGAGATTTCTTTCGAATTGACAGAAGCTCAAGCAGTTTCTTTCGAAATCAGAGATTTATCAGGAAGATTAGTTCAGTCTGCTGACTTAAATGTATTGAACGCTGGTACACACACGTACACAGTTGACGCATCTAACTTGTCTGGTGGTGTTTACACTTACACAATGACAGCTGGTGGTCAATCAGTAACTAAGAAAATGATCGTTAAGAAGTAATTCTTACAATCACTATATTGAAAGGGCAATCGAAAGGTTGCCCTTTTCTTTTTGGTCATTTTTCAATTAGAAAATCAACTCCTTTATATACAGTTCATAATTATGCCTTAACTTTGAGGAAGGACAGATCGTATGGAAAAAACAGTAATCATAACAGCAGGCGGAATTGGAAAAAGAATGGGAACTAAACTCCCCAAACAATTCTTGTTAATCAATGGTAAACCAATATTATGGCTTACATTGAAACGCTTTCATGATTACAATCCTGATTTAGAAATTATCATAACACTTCCTGAAGAATGGCTAGAATATTGGGAAAATGTTTGTGTGAATTATGATCCCATACCTCATCGTGTAATTACGGGTGGTCAAGAGCGATATCACTCCATTAAAAACGCCTTAGAAGTAGCCTCTGGCGAGCTCATCGCAATTCACGATGGCGTACGTCCATTTGTAAATGATTACACGCTAAACAACTGCTTTAAAATGGCCGCAGAAAAAGGAAGTGCAATTCCTTGTTTACCCTTAAAAGAATCTTTGCGTCAAAGAATTGATTTAAAATCTAAAGCTGTGGATAGAAGTCACTTCTTAAGCGTTCAAACACCCCAGGTTTTTCAAAAGGATTTGATACAAAAAGCCTATACAATTGAGTATACCAAAGACATCACAGACGACGCCAGTCTTCTCGAAAAACTAGGCGTAGAGGTTCACACCTGCATGGGGAATGAAGAAAATATAAAGATTACCTCCAAAAGTGATTTACTCTGGGCCGAGGTATTTAATAAAGTAAACCAAGATTAGGTTTTACTTCCAAGCTTTAAAGGCTTCATTAAAAAACACTTTTTCTCTGTCTACTTGTTCAACCAAGTGTTGCTTAAACGCTTCAACTTCACCTTGCTGTATAGCGTTGCTAGGTATGTGCAAAGTTAAATCTTTGATGTATTCTAAATACAAGGTTTGCTGGTGTATGCTCACCTTTCTTAAACCTGTATAATACATTACCGTAACCTCTCTATCTGTACTCACTACAGCCTTCGAAGTTATACCAACTCTGAACCAATCTTTACCCAAACCTACAAAAGTATGTAGCAAGTGTTCGGTAGCAACAATTACCAAGGCCAAGCCTACATAAATGAGTATGGGCGATATCATAAAATAAAATACCGCCATACTCACCAATACTGTTACCTCTAATAAACTGTACATTAAAATGCGTTGCTTTCTTGCTTTGGACAGAGGTGCCGACCAAACAAATTTCTGTGTTTGTCGAGCAATGAATAAACCCACCCATCTTCTCGATGCTTTTAAGGCACCCAACAACAAGAAAATTCCTGCAAGAATTCCGTAAATCAAATCGTTATATTCAAAGTCTGGTCCTGGAAATTCGATACCAAACAATTTGTATATCCCCGCATAATCCAATGCCATGGCAAAAGGAAGTGAAAGGATGAAAAATATAACGGTCCAAATATTTACGAATCTATTCATCTTAATCTACTAGTCTTGTGGAATCATTTTTAAACGCTGTTTCAAAGCAGCGATTTTCTCGTTAGAGCTTTCAATTTTACGTTCTACCTCTTGCTTTAATGCATTTGCTCCTTTACTGTTAGCAAAGAAACCAAGGTTGTTTTCGTATTGAATAATCTCTTGTTTAATTTCGTTGATTTGGTTGCGAATCTCTTGTCTTTCTTTTCCAAACATCTTCTTCGCATCCGCGCTTCCAGAAATCGTATCTATTTTAGCCTCGAACATCACCTTATCGCGTTCTTGACCTTCTAACTTCAATTGTGCGTAATGCGCATCTAAAGCAGATTTGTACGCCTTGTAGACTCTGTCTTTATCTTTAAAAGGAACTTTTCCAATCTGTGCAAACTTCTGAGAGAATGCTTTAAGCGCATCAATTGCCTCTTTCTTGGTTGCCGGCAATTGGAAACTTTCGATTTCCTTAATCAACTCCTCTTTAGCTGTTAGGTTTGTTGAGTTCAACTTATCTAATTCGTCAAAGTGTTTTTGCTTGGCATCGAAGAAGTAATCACATGCAGCTCTGAACTCTTTCCATAAAGTCTGTTCGTTGCGCTGACCCGCGTTTCCAGCTTTTTTCCATTCTTTCTGAATGTTAATGATTTGCTGTGTAGTCTCTTTCCAATCCGTTGATGTTTTCAACGCTTCTACTTTAGCAATCAATCCTTTTTTGCGGTCTGCAATCTTATCGTAAACTGCTCGAATTCCTTCAAAGAAGTTTGATTTTGCCTCAAAGAAGGTATCACATTCTGTACGGAATAATTTCCATACTTCCTCATTCTCCTTCTTTGGTCCAAATCCTATGGTCTTCCATTTTTCCTGAAGTGCCAATAAGGCCTTCGTGCTCACATCCCAATCTTTTACAGATTCGTTCTTTTGTGCCACCAAAGTTCTCGCTTCTTCCAACAAGGCTTTTTTCTGTTCAAGATTCTCGTGCATTTTTTGCTTTCTGTCGTCATAAAATGCTTGAATTCTATCCCATGTAGCCTTAACGTTAGACCAGTAGGCTTCTTTTACGCGTTCCCACTCTTCTTGCGGAGCTGGACCCACGTCTTCCCATTCATTTTGCAAAGCTTTTAAAGAAGTTTCCACCTCTTTGATCGACTCTATTGCCGATAAATCTTTGATACGTTCAATAATGGCTTCTTTGGCCTCCAAGTTTTTCTTGAAATCATATTCTTTGATTTCTCTGTAAATCTTCATGTTGTAGAAGAACTCTTCTAACAACCTTGAATATTCACCCTGGATGTCAGGTCTTTTGTCACGAGGAATCTCACCTACTTGTTTCCAAGCTTCTTGAATTTCTTTGTATGCACCAAAGGCCTGACCAATGTTTTCTTCTTCCTCAACTACAGCACGTAGTTTTGCAATCAAAGCTCTTTTCTTTTTCAAGTTCTCGCTTTGCGTTGCATTTTTCTCATCTATGATTGCTTTTTTTCTTTCCTTGTAATCAGAATACAAAGCATAAAACTCATCTTTCAATACATCAACAGCAGGTTCTTCCTCTGGGGTTTCACCTCTTTCTTGGGCTTCTAGTTGAGCTACTTGACGTAATCGTCCTTCTTCCAATAAAAAATCTTCGAATTTCGACTGTAATTCGTTTACATCTCTACTTACCGCCAAAACATTTTCTTGTGTTGTTAAGGCTTTAAGTTGATCGATAAAAGCTTGTTTTTCCATAATATGAGAGAATTTAGGATACTATCCTACAGTATGTACCATATCGAAGTCAGTTAAACGTACGAATTGCTCGATACGTGCATCAACTTCTTCTTTTGTAATATTTTCTAATTTTTCAGTTCCGAATTTTTCAACACAGAAAGATGCCAATGCAGAACCTGCAATAATTGCTCTTTTCATGTTGTCGAAAGAATAATCATCTGTCGCCGCGATGAATCCCATGAATCCACCTGCAAAAGTATCTCCTGCTCCAGTTGGATCAAATACTTCTTCTAACGGTAAAGCCGGTGCAGAGAAAATATTATCTCCGTGGAACAACAATGCTCCGTGCTCTCCTTTTTTGATGATCAAATATTTTGGCCCCATATCGCGAATAACGCGTGCTGCTTTAACCAAAGAGTATTCGCCAGACAATTGTCTCGCTTCTTCATCGTTGATGATTAATACATCTACCATCGTCAAAGTCTTTTTCAAATCATCCATGGCGATGTCCATCCAGAAATTCATTGTATCCATTGCAACCAATTTTGGACGCTCTGCTAATCTTTCGATTACTGTACTTTGAACTTGTGGAGATAAGTTTCCTAACATTACGTAA
>NZ_JAWWCF010000100.1:0-10915 GCF_033720595.1 Lishizhenia sp.
ACAATTTCCACATCGGGTATCTTCTTAAAACGACTACATGATTCATATTTTGAGATGATGAAAACTGGTGCTAAATTGTCAGAGTTAAGAGAGAGGTACTTAGTTCATGATATGAAGAGAGAGTTTCCTAAAATGTTGTATAAAAACACACTTGATAACATCCCATTCGAAAGAAATTTTGAATCTTATTTAAGATTCAATAATATCATTAGTTATAGAAAAATCAAAGAGAAAATGAATCGGTATTTGTTAATTGATATATATCCTTATTTAAGCCAAAGAAATGAAAACTTATTAAGAGAGGTTAAACAGTTTTCCGAGTTTCAAAATTCAGTTCCACCATTTTTAGAATAAGATTTGTCAACTTCTCAGTGTCACTAAATGTTTTCTGTTAGCGATAGCAGCGGCACCGCGGATGTTGGGGCTTGGCTTTTGAATGCTTTATTGGAGAGCGACCTTGTGAAGCTTTGCAAGAAAGGAATGAAAAACCAGGTCGCCAAGAACGCAGTAGAGCGAATAGCGCGCCCGAACAGCTGGCCAATAAATTAGAAATTTCTAAAAGTCTAAGTGTCTAAGTGTCTAAAAGTCTCCATTACATTCTTATTTTTGCCTAAAAATTACGAGCATGGCACAGAAACCTTCGATTCCAAAAGGGACAAGAGATTTTTTACCGGCAGAGGTAGAGAAGAGAAATTACATTTTTAACACCATTTCAACGGTATTTAAGAAGTTTGGATTTGCACCTATAGAAACACCGAGTTTCGAGAATTCATCTACATTGATGGGGAAATACGGTGAAGAAGGAGATAAGTTGATGTTCCAGATCTTGCGATCGGGAAATTATTTATCGAAGTTAAATGAAGGAGAGGTAAGTTCTACGTTGACCAACAATGTATTGGATAAACTGCCTTTAGAAGAAAGAATTAACCTGAACAAGATAACAGGGAAGATTGCGGAGAAAGCTTTGCGTTATGATTTAACTGTACCTTTTGCTCGTTTTGTGGTACAGCATCAGAATGATCTCTCTTTTCCGTTTAAGCGTTACCAAATTCAACCCGTGTGGAGAGCGGATAGACCGCAACACGGACGTTACCAAGAATTCACACAATGTGATGCCGATGTGGTGGGTTCTGAATCTTTGTTGTACGAGGTAGAATTGGTTCAGATTTTTGATGAAGTATTGACGAATTTGAATATTCCTGACTTCAGTATAAAAATCAACAACCGTAAGATACTTTCTGGAATTGCAGAGATTACGGGGCAAGAAGAAAAAATCATAGACATTACTGTTGCGATTGACAAATTAGACAAGATAGGTGAAGAAGGAGTGATTAAAGAATTGCGTGAGAAGGAGATTCCGGAAGCGGCAATTGAAAAAATCAAACCTTTGTTTGCTATGCATGGAGATAATGCGAGCATCATGGCAGAAATGCGTGAGATGTTAGCAGAAAGTGAAATCGGACAAAAAGGAATAGACGAATTAGAGTACGTCTTCGAGATGGTAGATGCTGTAGGTTTACAGCGTGCTAAATTAGAATTCGACGTTACTTTGGCCAGAGGATTGAACTACTACACGGGAGCTATTTTCGAGGTGAAAGCCAATGGTGTGAAAATGGGATCTATTTGTGGAGGTGGTCGTTACGACGACTTGACAGCCTTGTTTGGAATGAAGGATATGTCGGGTGTTGGAATCTCTTTCGGGGCCGATAGAATTTACGACGTATTGAATACCTTGGAGTTGTTCCCAGCGAGCATAGCCAAAGGACTTTCTGTATTGTTCATCAACTTTGGAGACGCTGAAGCAAAGCACTGCTTTAAATTGGTTTCTCAACTAAGACAAGCAGGAATAGATGCGGAGCTTTACCCAACATCTGCCAAAATGAAAAAGCAAATGAAGTACGCGAACGATAGAGGTGTACAGCACGTTGCCATGGTAGGATCTCAAGAAATAGAGAAAGGAATTGTTCAACTGAAAAACATGGAATCAGGAGAGCAAGAAGAATTAGACATTAATCAATTGATAGATAAATTAAAATAAAGATGGTTCATCATTTAAACAATCAAGAACTTACAATAGAAGAAGTAATTGCTTTAACAGAAGGAAATGTTAAGGTAGAATTAGGAGAGGGTGCAAAAGCTGCCATTTTAAAGTGTAGAGCTTATTTAGATCAAAAAGTAGCTGAAGGGAAAGAAATTATTTACGGTATTAACACAGGGTTTGGATCTTTGTGTGACACGGTTGTTTCTGCAGATAAATTAGAGCAATTACAGGTGAATCTTGTTCGTTCACACGCTTGTGGAACTGGAGAAGAGGTGCCTCAAGAGATTGTGAAATTGATGTTGATCTTAAAAGCGATGGGATTATCTCACGGTAATTCTGGAGCGCAATTAGAGACGATAGAAAGGTTATTGTTCTTCTTTAACAACGACATTATACCACAAGTTTACCAACAAGGTTCTTTAGGAGCTTCTGGAGATTTGGCGCCTTTGGCACACATTGCTTTGGCAGTGATTGGAGAAGGAAAAGTTTACCACAAGGGACAATTGAAGGATACTGCTGATGTAAATAAAGAATTCGGTTTAGAAGGAATAGAGTTGAAATCTAAAGAAGGTTTGGCTTTATTGAACGGAACTCAGTTCATGAGTGCTTACGGTACTTACTGCGTGAATAAGGCAGAAGATATCTTTGAAAAAGCCTTGAAAATTGCGGCTATTTCTTTGGAAGGGTATGATGGAAGAATTGAGCCCTTTGGATCTGAGGTAAATGAAATCAGAAATCAAATTGGTCAAATTCGCGTTGGGCAAATCATGACGGACTTGTTAGCAGGTTCAGAAATCATTGCTCAAGAAAAAGCACACGTTCAAGATCCTTACTGTTTTAGATGTACACCACAAGTATTGGGTGCAAGTTGGGATACTATTCAGCATGCTAAAAATGTGGTAACTAGAGAAATTAACGCCGTTACAGATAACCCAACAATTTTCGTTGACGAAGATAAAGTGGTTTCTGCAGGTAACTTCCACGGTCAGCCATTGGCATTGATCTTAGATTTCTTGGCTATTGCATTGGCAGAGATAGGAAGTATTTCTGAGCGTAGATCTTACAAGTTAAACTCTGGCACACGTAACTTACCAGCATTCTTGGTGGCTAATCCTGGTTTAAATTCAGGATTGATGATTTCTCAATACACGGCAGCATCTATTGTTTCTCAAAACAAACAGTTGTGTACACCTGCTTCAGTAGATACAATTGATTCATCAAACGGACAAGAGGATCACGTGAGTATGGGAGCCAACGCGGCAACGAAGTTACACCGTGTGGTAGAGAATGTTTACCAGATCTTGGGAATTGAAATGGTACACGCAACACAGGCTATTGAATTTAGAAAGCCGTTAAAAACGAGTTTAGCACTTCAAAATATTATTGCTAATTTCAGGGCTGAAATTCCATTCATCGAAGAAGATAGAATTTTAGGTGCGGAATTAAGAAAAAGTAAAGACCTAGTAAAAGCTACTGCAATATGGACGAAGTAATAGAAGAACACTACGAAGAAAAGAAAGATAGACCACCTTTTTTAATTGTATTATTGGTATTAACTGCATTGAATTTAATTTCAAGTCTGTATAGTTCCATTACAGGGTTGTTAAGTGCAAAACCTGTGGTTAACAAAGAGGAAGTATTAGGACCTGATTTCGAAAATGCAATGGAAGAATTATCTGCTCAAGAAGGAGGGGAAGAGGCCATTTCTATTTTAGATGGGATAATGAATCATTTATTTTACTTGATGAACGAAGGGTATTATTCAAATTTAGTACTTCAACTCATTACAGTTTTGGTAGGTGTAGCAGCAGTAGTAATGCTCTTTAAGCTTAAGAAATTAGGCTTTCACTTGTATTTGATTTATACTTTGTTGGGTGTGTTTGGTGTGTATTTAATTATGCCGGCAGCGCTCGTGTCAGGCATCATGCTTTTCTTCATTGCAATTTTAGGAGGAATCATGGTTCTACTTTATGCTATTAATTTTAAGCATTTGAAATAAGAAAGTTTAACAATATGTTAGATAAAAGGGAGGTGTTTACAACGCTTCCCTTTTTTTGTGCGTTCTAGTGGGTAAGAATTAATACCACCAAATATGAAAAGAACGATTACATTAATGTTTGTGATACTTACAAGTATAGTATGTTCACAAGAGCTAGCTCCAGCTATAAAAAGTTGGGCGAAAAATCATTTGTTAACCGTTAATAGTCAATGGACTTATTTCCAAGATCAACTTCCTCAAGAAGAAGTTTTCTTTAACAACGACACAGAACGTATAGCGTATCATTTGGATAATGTTTGTCGTTTATTGAAAGCTCAGCGTACAGCGCATTTGTCTGCCGAGCAATTAGAAAATAGAAAGAACACCATTTCCATTTTAGAAGGATATGCAGCACGTAAAGTCTTTCCAACGAATCACTATCACGCAGAAAGACAACCTTACTTTATTGATAACTACGGTGTGCATTGTGCCGTCGGATATTTGGTGAAGGAGACAGGATTTCCTGAAATCTCTAAAGAAATAGCCCGTACACAAAATTATGCCTATGTCAAGGAAATCCAATCAGAAGCTTTGTTGCAATGGGCAAAGGACTATGGTTTTAGTGTACAAGAGTTGGCGTTGATACAGCCTACATATCCATCGACAAATCACACTTCTCAATTGGGAAATGCTCCTAATGGAGAAGTCAAAGATTTAAAAACTTCCAATAACAAAATGGCCGTTGTAGGAAAGTTTTCAGAAGTTGAAAATGGGCCTTGTACAAATATTGCATACTTTGAAAATGGGGTGTACTCTTGCTTTGGGAATGGAATTGAAGGAGATGCTAAAGGTATTATTCACTATGATGGAAACAGTAATTTGTTGATTGTTTACGGTGAGTTTATATCGAATGGAATTACTTATCCAGTAGCAAAATTTGAAAATAGCGCTTGGAGTTTTTTGGGTATTCCAAACCGATCTAACCGAATTGCTATGGCAGGTTCTAGAACAGATGGAGCCGATGGGTTTAGAGTTTCAATTGAAGTAAAGGAGCAAGAACATCGCCAAGAGGTTTATTCGTATTCTCAAGCAGACGGTTGGGAGATTGAGGCGAAGGTTTTTGGAGAAATCAATACACTTGATTATGGTGCTTACGGTGGAGATTTTGATTTCATTTATGTACATGAATTAGGGCAAGTAGTTTATTCCAAAGGACTATTAATACCTGATGAAGAGAGCTCCAATTATCATACCTTTGATAGTGATTTACCTAGTTCAATTCATTGTCTTGAATTGGTGAATCAGGAAATGTACATAGGTGGTTTGCATTATAGAAATGCTGTAGATAATAATCCAATATTGTGTAAGTTTTCTAATGGGAACTTAAGTACTCTTATAAACTTAACATCGTTATCAGATACCTTCGGGCTTATAACATATGAATTTATTAACGATATAAAAGTTGTAGATGACCAACTTTATTTTGGAGGATATTTACATTCAAAAGATGAGTTTATCGGTTATCAAAGGCATTTTTTTAGTTATGACCTTAAAACGAATGAATTTACATGTCAGAATGGGTTTAATTACCTTGTCTGTTGCATTGAAGTTTACAATGGAGAAATGGTTATTGGAGGAAAATTTTATCATTATTTAGTGAAATGGGATAATTATCAATTTGTTGGGGTAGAGCATGAAGATAATATGTACTTATTTACTTTTCCTAATCCAATTAGTCTAGGTAGTAAATTAACCCTTCAAATTCCAACACAAGAAAATATTGAGAGAATTTCAATTGTGGATATGCAAGGAAGTCGAACTGCTTTGCCTAAAACACATCAAATAATGTTACCAGAATTATCTGTAGGAACTTATGTATTGGAAGTAACCTTAGATTCGGGAAGCATACTTCGAGAAAAACTAATAATTCAATAAAAACCACCAAATATGAAAAGAACGATTACTTTAATGTTTGTGATACTTACAAGTATAGTATGGTCACAAGAACTAGCTCCAGCTATAAAAAGTTGGGCGAAAAATCATTTGTTAACCGTAAATAGTCAATGGACTTATTTCCAAGATCAACTTCCTCAAGAAGAAGTTTTCTTTAACAACGACACAGAACGTATAGCGTATCATTTGGATAATGTTTGTCGTTTATTGAAAGCTCAGAATACAGAGCATTTGTCTGCCGAGCAATTAGAAAATAGAATGAACACCATTTCCATTTTAGAGGGATATGCAGCACGTAAAGTCTTTCCAACAAATCATTATCACGTAGAAAGACAACCTTACTTTATCGATAACTACGGTGTGCATTGTGCTGTAGGTTATTTAGTAAAGGAGACAGGGTATCCTGAAATCTCTAAAGAAATAGCACGCACACAGAATTATGCCTATGTCAAGGAAATCCAATCAGAAGCTTTGTTGCAATGGGCAAAGGACTATGGTTTTAGTGTGCAAGAGTTGGCGTTGATACAGCCTGCTTATGCACCGATGACTACCTTGTCTAATTTAGGAACTGGAGCAAACGGTGAAGTTGTAGATTTATTCATTGCTCAGCAGTATCCTAATGATTTGGTAATTGCCGGAAATTTTACGGAGTTGGGAGGTATTCAGTGTGTTAATATAGGAATGTATAAACAGGGTAATTTTTCTTGCTTTGGATCAGGACTAGATGGTATAGTTGAGGGAGTGCATTTTTTTAGATACATGAGTGGAGAGCCTTTTTTACGAGTTTTCGGAGATTTTGAAGAAAACGGAGTACATTATCCATATGCTGAGTTTAAGAATGGTAGTTGGAGTTTAAAGGAAATCCCCCAGCGAATAAATACCAACTCTACTATTATTACGGGATGGAAAGATGATTTTTTTGTAGGAATTCCGGTTACCGGTGAGTTGCATGCTTATGAAGTTTATAGTGTTTTAAATGACTCTGTTTCATTATATGCGGAAATTTATGGAGAGTTGTATACGATGAATGGAGGTTATTTGGGAGAAAAAACAAGTTTCGGTGGAGATTTTGATTCTCTTAGATTGGTGAATGAGGATACAATCATTTTGGCGAACAATGTACTATTGTGGCATAATAATCAGTACGTCACTGTTCATGAAAATATAATCGACAAAGTGTATAATATTCAACCTCATGGCACTTCAGTAATCTTGTCAGGAAATGCTGAGCTAAATTCTAGCGACGACTTTTCTAAACCTCTGATTACGCGTTATGTGTTAGGAACCAATCAAGCAATTATTAATTTAAGTTATTTGTACAATCCATATCAAAATACAGTTTATAATTCATTTATATATTCTACTAAGATTATCGGGAACTGGTTGTATGCTGCAGGAGATGTTGAAAAATCAATTAGTCCGTACGATGGTGGAAGAGGTGTACTCAGGATTAACTTAATAACCGGTATATTTGAGTTTGTAATGTGTGTAGACAACAATGTGAATGATATAGAATTTGTAGATGGAGAATTAATTGTAGGCGGTGATTTTACAGAAAATAGAAGTGATTGGCCTCTAGATTTTCAGTCGATTCAAATGCTTGGCAAAGCAAATGAGAATTATTCCGGTATAGATAGTTTTGATCAAAATGAAATGAATGTATCCCCCAATCCGGTTCAAGGAAATGCTTCAATAACTTTAAACCTACCAGAAACGGTAACAATTTCTTCATTAAAAGTTATAGATATGAAAGGAAGTTCTTCTGAATTAGTTGCGAGCAAAGAAATACAATTGCCTAATTTGAAATCGGGTACATACATTCTTGTAGTTCAAACTAGCGATGGAAATATATATAGAGAAAAACTAATCGTTCAATAAATGAAAAAATACATTGTTTTTATGGTCTCACTCCTTTGGGTGGGACCTTTTTTATTAGGGCAATATTTCATGGGAGAGCTCTTTAAATCGATTTCTATGTCCTAAAATCCTGTAGAAAATGTTTGCTAAACGATAGAAAACCTACATTATCTTTTCTTAATGCTTCATTCTGAATTAGAAACCCTATCTTTGCGCCAAATTTTATAGTACACATGATTACAGTAAGCAATTTAACACTTCAATTTGGTAAACGCGTTTTATTTGATGAGGTAAATCTAAAGTTCTTAAATGGAAACTGTTACGGAGTAATAGGTGCCAATGGAGCGGGGAAATCTACCTTCCTAAAAATATTGACGGGAGATCAGGATGCCAACAAAGGAAGAGTGGATTTAGAGCCAGGTAAACGTATGGCTGTTTTGAAACAGGATCACTTTGAATTTGATGAGTACGAAGTATTGCAAACCGTAATTATGGGGCACAAGCGTTTGTTCGATATCATGACAGAGAAGGATGCTTTGTATGCAAAGCCTGATTTTAATGATGAAGACGGAATGCGTGCCTCTGAATTAGAAGGTGAGTTTGCGGACATGGAAGGATGGAATGCCGAAACGGATGCAGCTACTTTACTTTCTAACTTAGGTATTGATGAATCGAAGCACTACGTGAAAATGGAGGAGTTATCGAATGAATTAAAAGTACGTGTGTTGTTGGCACAGGCTTTATTCGGTAACCCAGACGTATTGATTCTGGATGAGCCTACCAATGACTTGGACTTGAAAACAATTTCTTGGTTAGAGGATTTCTTATTAGACTTTAAAAACACCGTGATTGTTGTATCTCACGACCGTCACTTCTTGGATACAGTGTGTACGCACATTTGTGATATCGACTACGGAAAAATCAACTTGTTTACAGGTAACTACACGTTCTGGTACCAATCTTCTCAATTGGCAGCGCGCCAGAGAGCAGATAAGAACAAGAAAGCAGAAGAGAAGAAGAAAGAATTACAAGAATTTATCTCTCGTTTCTCTGCCAATGCTTCTAAATCTAAGCAAGCAACGAGTAGACGTAAGTTGTTGGATAAATTAGACTTGGATGAAATCCAACCTTCATCTAGAAGATATCCAGCCATCATTTTTGAACAAGAAAGAGAAGCAGGAGATCAAATATTACACATTGAAGGATTGTCTAAAACAATTGACGGTCAACAGTTATTTAAAAACTTGAACGTAAACGTTCAACGTGGAGATAAGATTGCTTTCATTTCTAAGAACTCATTGGCATTAACAGCTTTGTTTGAGATCTTAAACGGTAAGATGGAAGCAGATGCTGGAGAGTTTAACTACGGTACTACTATTTCTACAGCATATTTACCAAATGAGAACCACGACTTCTTCCAATCAAAAGAAAGTTTGGTGGATTGGTTAAGAAATTACGCCATGACAGACGAAGAGAAGGACGAAGTTTACTTAAGAGGTTTCTTAGGGAAAATGTTATTCTCTGGTGAAGAAGCAATGAAAGGATCTAACGTATTATCAGGAGGTGAAAAGGTACGTTGTATGTTATCGAGAATGATGTTAGCGAAAGCCAACTTATTGATGATGGACGAACCAACAAACCACTTGGATTTGGAATCTATTACTGCATTGAACAATGGTATGTCTGACTTTGGAGGAACAATCTTGTTTACTTCTCATGACCACGAATTGGTGAATACTGTTGCAACAAGAATTATTGAAATTACTCCGAATGGTTACATTGATAAGATGATGCCCTACGATGAGTATTTGAAAGACGAAAAGATTGCTAAGTTACAAGAGGAAATGTACGCTTAAAGCTTAGTAGACGAACTATATTAAAAGTGCTGACGAGAATTAGCACTTTTTTTGTGCCGTAAAAAATGACTTTAACATGCGTTTGGATTCGTGCGTTGAGCAAAGGTTTTTTTGAAGATCTAAGACAGTGTAGTAATGAACCAATAATGCCATTATTAAGCATAAAAAAACGCAGCTCAATGGAGCTGCGTTTTTGTGTATTTAAGGTAAGTCTATTCTTAATTTACTTTGTCCATATGAACATCCATTTGAGGGAAAGGAATACTTAATCCTTCTGTGTTTTCAAAGGCTTCATATATCTTCTCATTCATGTAGAAATATACATCCCAGTAATCTGGAGTTTTACACCATAATCTAACGGTAATGTTTACAGATGAATCTGCAAGTTCTCCTAAACCGTAGAATGGAGCTGGTTCGTCGATTACCTTATCGCACGTAGCAACTACATTTTTGATCGTTTCTACAGCTAATGGATAGCTTTCTCCGTAGGCAATACCAAAAGAAAAGTCTACTCTTCTTACTTCGTTTCTAGTAAGGTTCGTAATTGTTCCACTCGCTGTTGGTCCGTTTGGTAAGAAAATCGTTCTATTATCTAACTTCGTTAAGATAGTGTTGAAGATTTGAATTTCTTGTACCGTTCCAGACACGCCTTGCGCCTCAATAAAGTCTCCAACTTTATAAGGTTTGAAAACTAAAATCATAACTCCTCCAGCAAAATTGCTTAAAGTTCCACTGAAAGCCATACCAACGGCCAAACCTGCAGCACCTAAGATGGCTACAAAAGAAGTCATCTCAAAACCTAATTGCGTAATGGCAGTAATAAAGACTAATAGTTTTAGCAGTATGTTGATCAATGAACGTATAAATGTTCTCAATCCTGCATCAACATCTCTTTTTCCCATTAAGGAATCAGCTTTCTTTGTGATGAATTTAGTTAACCATAAACCTACAACTAGGATGACTAACGCAGTAATAATTTGAATACCCCACGATATAACTAATGGTAAGTATTCATCAAATAAATTTTGTGCTTCTGACATAACTGTTTAATTGTTTCGGTATAATAATAAGAATTTTAGCTGGGAACTAAAATCTTCTGAGGTCCTAATTGATAAGCGTTGGTAAATTTTTATTTTATGTATGACGAATATTTAAGATGGAATTGAACTAGTTTTGTATGTATGTTTTTTATACTTTCTAAGATCGTTTATTTCTTTCTGCAACCCCTGG
>NZ_JAWWCF010000101.1:0-10908 GCF_033720595.1 Lishizhenia sp.
ACTGTCACGGTGAAAAGGGAGATGGTAACGGACCAATGGTTGAAAGCGGTGCGTATGCAGGGGTTCCTGATTACAAAACGAAAACAGATTTAGCAGACGGACAAGTATTCTATTCTATTTACTACGGTAAAGGAGCAATGGGAGCTCACGCGAGTTTGTTAAACAATGAGCAAATTTGGACATTGGTACATTACGTAAACAAATTCAGATTTGACGATTATATGAAGAATTTGCCAGAAGCAGGTGCGGCTCCAGTAGCAGAACCAGTAATGGCTGATTCTACAGTAGTAGTAGAAGATGCTCACGCAGAAGCTGATCATCATTAATAATAACAAAAACAAGATAGGATAAAATGGAATTTCAAGTTTCAAATAAAGCCAAAATGTTAACTACCGTGTTAATGGCGGTTGGTATAGTGTTTACGCTTGTTGGCGTTATTATGGCGATGGGAGATCACCAATTAGGTACAAAGATTTACAGTAACATGCTCGTGAACTCTTTCTTCTTCTTCGGAATAGGATTGGGAGCATTGTTCTTCTTGGCGTTACAATACGCTACAGAAACAGGATGGTATGCTGTAATTAAAAGAGTAATTGAAGCGGTAGCAGGATTTTTACCATTCGGTGTAGGTATGATGTTGATTACATTATTGACTTTATCATTTACACACGGTGGACATGTTTACATGTGGATGGATCCAGATACAGTAGCTCACGATAGTTTAGTAAGTGGTAAATCTGCTTACTTGAACCAAGTATTCTTTTGGATCAGAACTTTAGCTTACATGGGTATCTACCTTATTTTCTGGAGAGGATTCAAAAATAGAAGTATACTACAAGATCAAAATGCTGATATGGCAGTAGATCTTCACTTTAAGAATTATAGAAAAGGAGCGGCATTCTTAGTGTTCTTCGCTTACTTTAGTTCTACTTCTTCTTGGGACTGGATCATGTCTATCGACACTCACTGGTTCTCAACATTATTTGGATGGTACACTTTCGCAGGTACATGGTGTTCAACAATGATTGTATTGGTTACGTTGACATTATACCTTAAGAAAAAAGGATACTTACCAAAAGTAAACGAATCTCACATTCACGATTTAGGTAAATGGACATTCGCAACTTCATTCTTGTGGTCTTACTTATGGTTCTCTCAGTTCATGTTGATCTGGTATGCTAACATCCCTGAGGAGGTTACTTACTACTTAACTAGAAGAGATAACTTTACATTCTTGTACTTCGGTATGTTCTTCATTAACTTCGCATTCCCAATGTTGATTTTAATGTCAAGAGACGCGAAGAGACACGCAGGAATTTTAACTTTCGTTGGATTAATCATCTTTGCAGGTCACTGGTTAGATGTATGGGTAATGGTTATGCCAGGAACAATTGGACCAAAAGCTTCAGTTGGATTATTAGACTTGGGTATGGCTGTATTATGCTTAGGATTCTTCGTGAGAGTTGTATTAACAAACTTAACGAAAGCGCCGTTGGTAGCAGTGAATCACCCATTCTTGGATGAATCATTACATCACGACATATAATAAACAGGAGTAGAAAGATATAATTAAGAAGCAATGATAAATAAATTAGTTATACTGATTGTAATTGTCTTAGGAGTAATAGGGGTAGCTCAATTGGTAAGATTGAACGAACTTTCTCGTAAGCACAGTGGACGCAAGGAAGAGGATATTCCGAATAGAGATAACAAATTAAATGCGAACTTAATGTTGGCGTTTATGATCTTTTTCTATGCAGGTTTTATATGGTTGATGTTAAAGTTCGGTTGGACAGGAAGAGGACCTGCAGCTTCTACACATGGTGTAGGAACTGACTGGTTATTGAACTTGAACTTTGTGATTATTATCGCGGTATTCTTCTTAACAAATACATTATTGTTTGTATTTGCTTGGAAATACGTGAAGAGACCAGGAGTAAAGGCAGTATTCTTTGCTCACTCAAATAAATTAGAAGCAATTTGGACAGTTATTCCAGCTTTAGTGTTGGCTGTAATCATCATCTTAGGTTTAAGAACTTGGAATGATATTACAGATGAATCTGCACCAGAAGCTGAAAGAGTAGAGGTTTTCTCTTGGCAGTTTGCTTGGAAAGCAAGATACTCTGGAATGGATAACACCTTAGGAGCATATGACTACAAATTGACAACAGCTGAAAATGAATTTGCTTTGGTAAGCCAGGCAAATATCGATGCAGCTAGAGACTCAATGGATTACGGTCAGATTGGATCAATCAAAGTTTTAGAAGAAACTTTAAATGATCCTAATGTGATTATGAGTGTTGAAGAAAGAGAAAAATTAACGAACGAATTAGGTGTTAAACAAAGATTGCACAGATTGTTAACGCAAATGGGAATCACACACAACGATTCTTTAGATGCATTAGCAGCGAACGATTTCTTTGCAGATACCTTAGTTTTATTAAAAGGTCAGAATTACGAATTCACATTCCGTTCTAAGGATGTAATTCACTCTGCATACTTCCCGCACTTTAGAGCACAAATGAACACTGTTCCAGGAATGGAAACACGTATGAAATTCCAGCCGATTTACACGACGGAAGAAATGCGTGATGAGATGAACGATGAGGAATTTGAGTACATCTTAATGTGTAACAAGATTTGTGGTGGATCTCACTACAACATGAAAATGCCTGTACGTGTAATGAACGCTGAACAGTACTACAACTGGAAAGTGAACAAAACAACGTACAATGGGAAGACTTACTTCGGATACGATGCTGATCCAGCAAATTTATCAGCTGCGGAGAAAGCGGAACAAATGAAGAAAAGAGAAGCTTTATTAGAATCTTATAAAGCAATTGAAGCTTCATTAGATACAGAAGAAAAGTAAGAATAATAATAAAATTAAAAGATTAGAAATGGCAGCAGTAGCGCACGGAGCAGATCACGGACACGATCATCACGAAGAGAGTTTCGTATCTAAGTACATCTTTAGCCAGGATCACAAAATGATTGGTAAGCAGTTCTTAATGACTGCTGTATTCATGGGATTGGTCGCAATGTTATTGTCTATTCTATTTAGAATACAATTGGCATGGCCAGGTGAGTCGTCTGACTTCTTAAGTATGTTCTTAGGAGAGAAATGGGCTCCAAACGGAATATTAAATAATGAAATGTACCTTGGTTTGGTTACAATTCACGGTACATTAATGGTATTCTTCCTTTTAACAGGTGGTTTATCAGGAACGTTCTCTAACTTACTTATTCCATTGCAAATTGGAGCAAGAGATATGGCATCAGGTTTCTTAAACATGTTGTCATACTGGTTATTCTTCTTGTCTTCATTAATCATGTTTGCGTCTTTATTTATTGAGACGGGACCAGCGATGGCAGGTTGGACAATCTACCCTCCTTTATCAGCATTGCCACAGGCAGTTTCTGGTTCAGGTTTAGGTATGACAATGTGGTTAACATCGATGACTATTTTCATTGCATCTTCATTAATTGGATCTTTGAACTACATCGTAACTGTATTGAACTTAAGAACAACTGGAATGAAAATGACGAGAATGCCATTAACAATATGGGCGTTCTTAGTAACAGCAATCTTAGGGGTATTATCTTTCCCAGTTTTATTATCAGCAGCATTATTGTTATTGATGGATAGAACAATGGGTACTTCATTCTACTTATCAGATATCATCGTTGGTGGTGAGATGTTAGAGAATGTAGGTGGATCTCCAGTGTTGTACCAACACTTATTCTGGTTCTTAGGTCACCCTGAGGTATACATCGTATTGTTACCAGCATTAGGGTTATCATCAGAAATTATTTCTACGAACTCAAGAAAACCTATCTTCGGTTACAGAGCGATGATTGGTTCTATCTTAGCTATTGGTTTCCTATCATTCATCGTATGGGGTCACCACATGTTAGTTACAGGTATGAACCCATTCTTAGGATCTGTGTTCGTATTTACAACATTATTGATTGCAATTCCATCAGCAGTAAAAGTATTTAACTACTTAACTACTTTATGGAAGGGATCTATCACTTACACGCCAGCAATGTTGTTCGCTGTAGGTTTAGTATCTACGTTTATCACAGGTGGTGTTACAGGTATTATCTTAGCCGATTCAGCATTGGATATCGCAGTACACGATACTTACTTCGTTGTTGCTCACTTCCACATTGTAATGGGTATGTCTGCAGTATTCGGAATGTTTGCTGGAGTTTACCACTGGTTCCCTAAAATGTATGGTAAGATGATGAACTCTCGTTTAGGGTACGTTCACTTCTGGATTACTATCGTTGGAGCTTACGGGGTATTCTTCCCAATGCACTTTGTTGGATTAGCAGGAGCGCCACGTCGTTACTACGATTACAGTGTTTACGAAGGATTCTCAAAAGGAGCTTACGAAATGATCTTAGACTTAAACGTTATCATTACTGTTTTCGCGATCATCGCAGCATTAGGACAAATTGTTTTCTTGTTTAACTTATTCGTAAGTATTTACAGAGGACAAGCTGCTCCACAGAACCCTTGGAAGTCGAATACTTTAGAGTGGACTACTCCTGTAGAGCACGTTCACGGTAACTGGCCAGGTGAATTACCAACGGTACACAGATGGCCTTACGATTACTCTAAGCCAGGAATGGAAGAGGATTTTGTTCCTCAAACAACTCCATTAATGGAAGGTGAAGAAGAACACTAGTAATAGTTAATAAATATTTGTAAGAAAGCTCTATCCTTTGATAGGGCTTTCTTATTTTTACATCAAAGCGTTTTTAGTGGAGGAAGAAGATTTTGATTATAGAAGTGAGCAGCTAACCAGCGATCAAGAAATAGACAAGGTGCTAAGACCGAAAGCTTTTTCAGACTTTACCGGTCAGCAAAAGATTTTGGAAAATCTTGAGATATTCGTTGAAGCTACAAAGAAACGTGGAGAACCTTTAGATCACGTATTATTGCACGGACCTCCAGGTTTAGGTAAAACGACCTTGGCAAACATTATTGCCAATGAATTAGGTGTAGGTTTTAAAGTTACTTCTGGTCCAGTATTGGATAAGCCAGGGGATTTGGCTGGATTGTTAACGAACCTTGAAGAGGGAGATGTATTATTCATCGATGAGATTCATAGGTTAAGTCCGGTAATTGAGGAGTATTTGTACTCAGCAATGGAAGATTACGTGATAGATATCATGATAGATTCTGGACCGAATGCACGAACAGTACAAATTGCCTTAAATCCGTTTACACTTATTGGGGCAACAACACGTTCTGGGTTGCTTACAGCGCCGTTACGTGCACGTTTTGGTATTAGTTCTCGTTTGCAGTATTACAATGCTAAAACACTAACGCTTATAGTGGAGAGATCATGTGATTTGCTCGGTATCCCGGTTGATCATGAAGCAGCATATGAAATTGCAAGTAGAAGTAGAGGTACACCGCGTATAGCAAATGCCTTGTTAAGAAGAGTGCGTGATTTTGCTCAAATCAAAGGAAGCGGTAAAATTGATTTAAAGATTACCAACTATGCTTTAGAAGCATTGAATGTGGATAAAAATGGATTGGATGAGATGGATAATAGAATATTAACTACTCTTATCGATAAATTTAGCGGAGGACCAGTAGGTATTACCACGCTTGCTACGGCGGTTGGAGAGAATGCAGGTACATTGGAAGAAGTATACGAACCATTTTTAATTCAAGAGGGATATTTAGTACGTACCCAAAGAGGGCGTAAGGTAACCGAACTGGCGTATACCCATTTGGGCAAGGATATAGGTTGGTCTCAAGGAGGATTATTTTGAGTAAAGAAAAACATACAAGATTAATAAAAGAAAAAGCCCGTGATTTGGGCTTTTTCTTTTGTGGTATATCCAAAGCAGATTTTTTGGATGAAGAAGCGCCACGTCTTGAGAAATGGTTGAATGATCAACGCCATGGTAAGATGAATTACATGGAGAACCATTTTGATAAGCGTTTAGACCCACGTTTACTGGTGGATGGAGCTAAAAGTGTAGTTTCTTTACTGTTGAATTATTATCCTGCCGAAAAACAGCCTGAAAACACCTATAAAATATCCAAGTATGCATACGGACAAGATTATCATCATGTCATCAAAGAGAAGCTGAAAGAATTTTTTCAGTTCATACAAGATGAAATAGGTGAAGTAGGGGGAAGAATGTTTGTGGATAGTGCTCCTGTGTTAGACAAAGCATGGGCAAAAAAGAGTGGCTTGGGTTGGATAGGTAAGAATTCCAATTTAATCAATACCAAAAGCGGTTCTTTTTTCTTTATAGCAGAATTGATATTGGATTTAGAATTGGAGCCAGATGGTCCGATTAAAGATTACTGTGGTACGTGTACGCGCTGTATAGATGCTTGTCCCACAGATGCAATTGTAGAACCCTACGTAGTGGATGGAAGCAAATGTATTAGTTATCTTACGATAGAATTAAAAGACGAAATTTTACCGCATGAATTTAAAGGTAAAATGGAGGATTGGATGTTTGGTTGTGACATCTGTCAGGATGTTTGTCCCTGGAACCGATTTTCTAAACCCCATAATACTCCTGCTTTTGACCCTCATGAACAATTATTGCAGATGAATAAGTCGGACTGGGAAGATTTAACAGAGGAGGTGTATAGAGAGATATTCAAAAAAAGCGCCGTTAAACGAACTAAGCTTAACGGCGTTAAAAGAAATGTAAATTTTCTAAAGTCTTCTTAATAGTGGGTTTAGTCTAAAGGGCAAATGTTTTCTTTATGATTGTTGGATGCAAGTGGTAAAATTCTTTAATGCAGTATTCTTTAAACATTTTAGCTTCTTCAGCATCCGTAATCCATTTTAGTGCTTTTTTTAATTCCTTTTGAAAAAGTAGCTTATCAAAACTAACTTTTTTCAAAATTTTCTTACTTAATTCTAACATGGTTATTGCCTTTTTTTGCTTCTCCTAATTTAGTAAAATAATCGAGTCCCTTTTTTATTCGTCACTTAAACTTTTAAACAGGAATTGTTAAAAAGATTTAAAGGCACGGCTAGGTAACAGAAATAAAAAAAGCGTACCGAAATCGATACGCTTTATGCATTTAAAACAAATTCTATTACGGTTGAATCTCCGTTTCTATCACTTGATAGACTTCTAATGTGTTTGTGTTGTACACATAAGAGATAACCATGGAGTTGTCCGCTGTCTTATCAGCTGGTAACTCATAACTGTAGTTCATTAAATATCTATCAGGTTTAGCCGCGTCAATTTCAGCTGATGATAGATCTAAACCAAAAGCAGCTTTAGATAACTCATCACGTACAATGTTGTGATGTTCGTAATCTGTAATTGTATTGGCAAAGTATTTTTGAGGAGCTACAAACTTCTTTTCTACATAGTAATTAACTACCTTAATCTCATCTTTGATAGATGGATCTAATAGGTCTACCTCTAAGTGGTAGTAAATTGCATGACTTTGCGAGAAGTAGTTTACTTTAGACTGTAAATTTACCTTAAGGTCATTCGCAGAAATAATTGCAGATGTTTGCTGTCCCCATATTGCTGCTGTTCCAAACAATGATTTATCGTCATTTGCATCGAAAGGTGTTCTGTTTACAGTACCTCGAGGATTACCAACGAATTGGTAACCATTGGCGAAAAACTTACCATATTCAACAACGATGTCGTTGTAAAATTGTTCTGGGAAATCAGCGTTTGTTTCTTGAAACTGTACGATACCGTCATTTTGATCATTTCCAGCGTGTATAGAGGCGATAACCACTCGACCCGGGTTATTGTTGGCAATGTTTACTGCTTCGTCTGCAGCTGGTGGACAATTGGGGCATCTATGTCCCGTAAAGTCTTCAATAAGTACGTTTCTATTTGTATTCGTATTCTCCGCGAAATTAGGCCACTCTGTATTGTAGTAAGTGTTAAAATTTCCAGGATATAAAGTTGTATCAAAATCATTAGAGACTTGAGGCTGAACTGGAAATTCTACCTTATCACATGATGCTGTGAATACAAGAACTAAGACTGATAATGCTATAAGTATTTTCATTTTAATAATTCTTTAGGGTTAGAAACTTTGAGTAAGACTAACGGTTAAACCATTAGAGGCTGGTACAAATCTACAAACACCTCCCACACAGAATAAACCGGCTCTTTGTCTACCGTAAGTTGCCATGATTCTAGTTGCACCTTTAACGTATCCAACAGACCCTACAATGTAATGAATTCTATTACTTGCTACTGGATTTCCATAATTGTATTGGTCCATAACACTTACAAACCAACTTGGAGAAATTGTATATTCAATTAAAGCAGTAGCCCAGTTTCCTTTATCCTGTGGCACCTCTTTTCCTTCTGATTTATCGTATACATCATTCACAAATAATGATTGGAATTCAGCTCTTAAACTGTGTTTACGATTAATCTTGTACCCCATTTCTAGTACTCCAATATGGGCATTAATTTTCCCTTTAGCGTCATCGGTTACTTTAATAACATCGTTGTTAATTAAGATGTTGTAGTATGAACCAATAGCGTAAAATTTCTTGTTAAACTTACGTTTAATTTGAATGTTGAAATCGTGCCAGTAGTTATTTGTAGAAGTCGCAAATGGTGTATTCGTATACGGTCTTAAACGTTGCAAAGAATCACCAGAACTAACACCTTCACCGCTCTGTAACGAACCGTTAATGATAGAATAGTTAATGTTTATTGGCATTCCATATTTACCTCCAATTTTTGATTTTTTTGGAACCGTATAGATAATGTCAGCTTGGTATCCTACTTCTCCTAAAAGCTGTGTAGCATAAGGATAAAGAGTAGCAACTAAGTTATACGTATGCGTTTTGTTGGTTGGAGGTAAGAAGTTAATCAAAGCATCTTGCAAATCTTTGGTTCTATCACTTCTAAAACTCATGTTATCTGTTGACTTAGCAGACAACACAATACCTAAACCTCTACGAGAATATCCAAAATTAATTAAGGCAGCATGACCGTTATTGTAGATATAACCGTTATCTGAAGAAGGGTCGTTTTCCTTAATGTTGTATTCACCATTTAGATAAAAACCTTTGTATCTCAAACCAAAGCGAGCTCCGTATGCACCCACATTTTCTGGTAAGATTAATTCATCGTTATCGTCTTCTTGGTACTTACTTACGAATTGTGCTCCCAATCGAATGTCAATTGGAAAGTCATTCATTTTATCAAAGGTTTGATTTACGTGGATTTCACCATCAAAACCTCTTACAAGACCTGCAGAGTTAATGATTCTTCCATCTGTAAAAGATAGTCTTTGTTTACCCCAAAAACCTTTGATTCGAATACCTTTGTAAGGATTAAGCTTCAAACGAATTCCATCCATGGCATTATCATAACCTAAAGCACGCTGCTCATAAGATCTGAATATCATTCCAGAACCGAATTGTTCGTAGAAGTTACCTATGGTAAGATCTATAAAGTCTGTTTTATAACCTATGTATCTGAAACCTACACCAGTACCAGAGAATCTATCCGGGTAACCTTGGATTCTTGGAAGGTAAGATTCAACTCTGGCTCCAGCGCTAAAATTACCTTTGGTGTAAAAGATATTCGCGTAAGAGTTAATCAATGCCTTTTCAGGTGGCTGATTGGCATCGATCAAAGGATCGTTTCTTAAATATTGAAATGTAGACTCTAAGTTACCTGTTATGTTTCCCATGTCGTTTTGGGCAATAGCCGCAGAACCACATGCGATAGCAAGTGTCAATAAGAATTTCTTCATCGTAAAAATCGTAAATAAAGATGGGTTGGATTACTCAGCGTCAGCTGTCAATTCTAATAATTTATCGTAAATCGCATCTTCATCACCTGGAGCGTAGTTATTGTGAGAGTATACAATTTTACCGTTCATTACGATGAATGTATGCGGTACGTTATTCACTCCCATTGCTCTTTTAAAATCGAAGTTTGAATCTAATAAGATATTGTAATCCCATGCCTGAGCATTGATGTAAGGCTCAACTCTACTTTTTGTTCTCTCGTCGTCAATAGATACAGCGTAAAGTTCTACTCCTGTTTCTTCTTGCCAATCAGTATATAATTCAGCGATAGTGTTAAGTTCTCGTTTACATGGTGAACACCAAGTAGCCCAAAAGCTAATGATTACCGGACCGTCGTGACTTGCTATGTCCAGAGTATTGAACGTTTCTCCTTTCATATTTTGAATATCCACTGAAGGTAATGATTTGTTTCCTCCTTCATCATTTGAAAATGTAAATGATGTAATTGCGAATACTAACGCAAATGCTAAAAATCCTATTCCTGCTTTTCTCATGGTTTATTTTTTATAGTTTGTTTTAATGCCTAACAAAGATAGGTCTATTGTTTTCTTTGAAGAAATGAAAATCTTGATTATTCTTTAATTCCTATCACGAAAAAAGGGAAGTGCTAGGCACTTCCCTTTTCTTATTAAGATTTTTCTAAATATTATTTAGAAACGTTCATTTTAATTGAAGTTGTAACACCGTCAACTGTAACGTTAACAAAGTACATACCATTTGCTTCAGACGTTAAGTCGATAGGCAATACGTTTGTACCGTTCGCTAAATCGCTAGCAGCTTTCGTGTAAACTACATTTCCTAAAACATCAGTAACGTTAACACTTACGTTAGAATTGTTTTCCAATTCGATTGCAAGGTTAGAGATACCGTTTGATGGGTTAGGGTAAACTTTAATGTTGTTGTTTCCTTCAACATTCTCAACACTTGCAGCTCCAGTAATAGAAGTTTCGTAAGCGTTGAAGATTTCGTTTGTGTTTTTGTTTACGAAGTAAGCAACTGCGTGCATATCTCCAGGGAACCATTCAGCATGGTTGTAGTTGAATGTAAACGTGTGAGAGAATACATCTCCATCGTTAATCTGTCCTGCTGGTACAGATCC
>NZ_JAWWCF010000102.1:0-10906 GCF_033720595.1 Lishizhenia sp.
CACCTAGTCCAAACAAGGCGTAATCATATTTTACAGGATCCGTTTTATCGAATTTCCTCAAATTGGTCATAAGCTCTTCCAGTGCGGTCCAATCGTTCTGTTTTCTTTTTAATAAACCAAGTTTTCGGGCAACATTCCCGGTGTGAACATCAAGTGGAAGCATGAGTTCTGAAGAGGGGATGGAATCCCAAACTCCGAAATCTACTCCTTGGTTATCCTTTCTTACCATCCACCTTAGATACATGTTAATGCGTTTCGCCGCACTTTTTTTAGCAGGATTAGATAAATGTTTTTCACTTCTCTTTTCGTGCTCCGTACTCAACATCGCATCGCGAAAATTTATGATTCTCCCCATTGCTCCGGGGTAATCATTGTGCGATTTAAACACGGCTTCTAGTCCACCCAAATTGCGGTAAATATTTTGAAGTGCTCGAAAGAAAAAATCCAGATCTACTTTGTTAAAGGTTCGATGAACAAAGTCAAACTCCTCAATTTGAGAAGGTGTGTAATTCAGGATGAAATCATGAGGCTCTTGCCGCATAATTTCCATCATTTTATTTCCGTTTTTTATAATGGAGGTCCTGTTTCCCCAAGCGATTGTCGAAACGAGAAGTCCGCTAATCTCAATGTCCTCTTTTTGGGAAAATTGATGTGGGATTTGTATAGGATCCGTACCGATAAAGTCAGCAGCATTGTACGCTTTGAACTTAAAGTCTAAAAGTTCTTTAATCTCAGTTTTATTCACTTTCTGTAGCTGTTACAGGTTCGCTATTTACAATTAATCCGTCCGACATAACTAATTTTCTATCGGCCATATTTGCCAAGTTTTCATTGTGAGTTACTATCACAAAAGTTTGACCAAATTCATCTCTTAATTGAAAGAAGAGCTTGTGTAATTCTTCAGAATTTTTTGAATCTAAATTCCCCGAAGGTTCGTCAGCGAAAATCACTTTGGGCTGATTAATCAAAGCTCTAGCTACTGCTATACGTTGCTGTTCACCGCCAGAAAGCGCATCGGGTTTGTTGTCGTTTCTATTTTCAATATTTAAAAACTTAAAGATTTCTTTGGCTATTTTTTCAGCTTCAGCTTTGTTGGTTCCTTTTATTAAGGCAGGCATTATTGCGTTTTCTAAAGCTGTAAACTCTGGTAAAAGTTGATGAAATTGGAAAATGAAACCCAATTGTTCATTTCTAAATTTGGCAAGTGATTTTTGGGTTAATTTAAAGGGATTCACGCCACCTATTTCAAGGCTTCCTTGATCTGGTTTTTCAAGGGTTCCAAGAATTTGAAGTAGTGTAGTTTTTCCAGCTCCTGATGAACCAACTATACTAACCACCTCACTTTTTGATATGTTTAAATCAATTCCTTTTAGAACTTCTAAATTACCGTAAGATTTAATAATTCCTTGCGCTTTTAACATGGAAACAAACTTAATGATTTTTAAGGAGCTCTTGAGTTGAGCACCTTCCATTTTTATGTGGGAAAATCTCCTATTTAGTTAAAGGTTTATCTCTCCTGCTCCCTGACGTAAAATTTCAGGTTCGCTACCTGTACAATCAACAACGGTAGTGGCTTCTAATTTACCCATTCCGCCATCAATGATGTAATCTACTTTTTCATCCCAACGTTGGTAGATTTCATAAGGATCTGTAAAGTATTCCATTAAAACATCATCATCGTCATGTAGGGAAGTAGTGGCAATTGGGTTACCTAATTCCTTTACAATAGCCAAAATGATTTCATTGTTAGGAATACGAATACCGATTTCTTTACGGTTCGTTCCAAAGAGTCGAGAAACATCGTTGGTAGCGTTCATTACAAAAGTAAAGGGACCTGGCAAAGAACTTTTAAGTAACTTAAATGTTGGTCTGTCTATTTGCTTGACGTAATTAGAAACATCACTCAAGTCACTGCAAATAATGGAAAATTGAGATTTTTTTAGTTTAACATTTTTAAACTCAGCCAATTTGTCCAAACCCTTTTTACTCTCGAGGTCGCACCCCATGGCATAAACAGAATCGGTAGGATAGATGATAACTTCTCCTTGGCGAAGCTTGTTTACACAATCTTTTATAATACGTTGATCGATGTTGTATGGGTTTATTTCTATAAGCATGCTGTAGTGTTTAAAGCTAAGGTAAGGAAAAAATAGTAGGATGTTCAGACTATTGGTTTCCTATTTTATTGAGTATCCGCAATTTTAGGGTTGAACAAAGCAGGAACTTCCTCAGTCATTTAACACTTTCATTCCATTAATATAATTCGGACGCATCCAATCTTCTTCATAGTCGATATCAGATTTAGGGGCTAAAAGCGCATAGGAAACTCCTTTGTCCTTTAGTTCTTTAGTGGTTAAATCAAAAAGCTTTTCGGTGCTCCAAGGTTTATTCTCAAAAATGAAATCGTGCATAGAACGCATCGCTAATAAATAGTAGCCTCCATCTAAGGCTGGACCTATAACTACTTCATGCTCATCTAATAATTCTTCTGCGCGGAGTACATCTTCTTCATTTATTTCGGCACAGTCTGTTCCTATGATGATAACTTTAGAGATACCTTGCTTAAAACTTTCTCGAAACGCATGTTTCATTTTATCGCCTAAATCTCCTTCTACTTGAAGTCTTTTTTCAAAATTATTCTTACTCCAGCGGTCTTCTCCTTCTATATTCCAGGCATAATAGACATGTTTTGGGAAAGGCAGTTTATCTGTAAATTCTATGGTGTAATCCAAAAGTTGTTCATAGATTTCTAAAGCCTTGTCGTCGCCAACCGTAGCGGCTAAACGCGTTTTTACCTTTCCTTTTTCTACGTTCTTTGTAAATAGAAGCAATACGCTACTCTTCCTCATATACTTTTGGTGCTTTTTTTACCCAACGTCCCCAAAATTTGTTGTAGGCGTGGACTTTTCTCGTTGTTTTTCCAGATTTATCTTTCATAGGTCTAGCTTGATCGGCCCATAGAAAAATTCCTCCGTATAAATTATAAACATTGTGGTAGCCCTTTTGAGCTAGTTTTTCGGCAATATTCTGACTTCTCACACCAATAGAACAATACACAATGACGATTGCATTGGTGTCAATTCCCTTGAGAGCAGACCATGAGAAATTATCGTAGCCCGTGTAGATAGCTCCTGGTAAATGACTTACGTTGTATTCTTCTCGTTCTCTTGTATCTAAAAAAAACACGTCATTGGAATCTAATAAATCTTGGGCAGAGTCTTGCGATATGGTAGGGAAGTGGTATTTCTTCTCTATCATGGTTTTGAAGTCGGGGTCAATTTCATTTTGACCCCAGACTAAAACTCCGATTAAGGAAAATAGTATCAATAATGCCTGTTTCATTCTAATTAAGTTGTTGCTCCTTGACAACTAGAACCTGCTCCAGCTGTACAACCGTAACAGTGTTGGCCAAGAATAATATTTCTATCTGCCAGTAAGTCTTCATCAAATTCACTGATGTGACGTGACTTTGAAGCTACCTTCAATTGTAACATTTGGTTGAAGTCACAGTCGTACAAATTACCTTGCCAGTCTACAGAAATCGTGTTTTTACACATTACATTTTCTGCGGCAACAGGGTTGTATGCGTTCACTAATTTATCCATATACTCCTCGTATCTTCCAGCTGCTAAAATGAAGTCTAGAAAACGTGAAATTGGAAGGTTTGTAATCGTGTAAAGGTTGTTGAAGCTAATATTCCAATCTTCTTTTAACCTTACTTTGTAGTCGTTTTCTAAAGATTTTTGCTCAGGTGGTAAACTTGGACCTCCTGGGTTGTAAACAAGGTGTAAGTTCAATCCAGAATCAGCCATTCCGTATCCCAATTCATTCAATACCTTTAAGGCTTCAATCGAACGGTTAAATACTCCAGAACCTCTTTGTTTATCTACGTTGTCTTGTGTATAACAAGGCATAGATGCAATCACCTCCACACCGTGGTCTTTAAAGAATTGCGGGTAGGTTCTGAATTTTTTGTTCGAAACTAATATGGTAAGGTTACTACGAACTATCGTCTGTACATTTCTTTTGGTAAGTTCTTCTACAAACCAAATGAAATGAGGGTTCATCTCTGGAGCACCTCCTGTTAAATCAACAGTTTTTACGTCGGTTTTGTCTATGGCCTTTAGAATATCCTCCATGGTTTCTTTGGTCATAATCTCCTTACGTGTTGGACCTGCATCTACGTGACAGTGTTCACAGGTTAAATCACACATGTAACCAACATTTACTTGTAAGATCTCTAATTTAGTGGGGCGTAAAGGAAACTGGTTGTGTTCTTTTAATTTATCAGAAAAGCGTGTACCGTGTAGTTTGTCTTTTTCCAAGAGTTGAATTTGGTTTGGCGCTTTGGCCAAATAACTATCTCGTCTTTGTAAGGATTGTAATTTCTCTTTTTTTTCTGTTGAAGTGCTCATATCTCTATGCGTTGATGTTCCAATTATAGCTTAAGTATTCTACTTTAGCGGTTGATTTAATTTTTATTTTGCTGTATTTATTCAAGTAGTTAATGATGCTACCCGCAGAAGCGAAATCATCTTTGTACCACTTAAAAATTTCTGAAATCTGAATTTTATCTGCCGTAATTTTATTGCGCTTACTATCGTTGATAAATAGCTTGGCCTGTGTATTTAACTGCGTTTCCAAAGTACTTGCTTCGTAGGCTTTATTGAGTAGGATAGGACAAGAGTAAGAGGCGCAATTTACTGCAAAGTGTATACGTGGGTCTTTAAATTTTGCACGTAATTTTTGATGTTCGATGTTGTTGAGTGATAAAGTTTCTCCTCCTATTTTTATCCATTTGTAATCCCAAGCGCTTTGCTCACCATATTTAATATCAGTTATGCTTTTCAAAGGGTAGTGCTTGAGCATCATTTTTAGAGTGTACGCGTTATAGGCATTTATCCAATATGCTTTTACTGCGTTGTCTGTCCATTTGTCTGTGGGAGCTGATGTCTCTAGCGTTTTGAGGTATGCGTCGAGTTGACCCATATCTTTTTTTATCGCGGCATAATCTACATTTCCTGCCGCACTTACATGTTTACTCAATAGTTTTGTAAGGGGTGCATGACTGGGTTGTGCCCAGCTAGCCGTTGCGATGCAAATAATTAATAGGGTAAGTAATTTTTTCATGTTTTGTTTGTATGACTTGTTTAATTAGTCGCAATAACTTTGCCTTGCTTACAATAGCCAAGAAAGTTAACAATTTTCCTAAGCTGTTGTTCTAATATACCAACGTTTCAACCCTTGTTTTGGATGTTGTTTTAGGCATTTATTTGAAGAATCGTTTTTCTTGTATGAGCTTTCTTCCTGATTTAATGGAGGTTTCGAACCTGAAATTTTTTCGAAAAAAATCAAAAATAGGTATGAGGGCGAGTTGTTTTGAGCGATGTATTTTCAAACAGGTATAGAAGCGATAGCTTTGCTTTGTGGCTGGCCAGCAGTACTTGGCGCAGTAAAATGCCCTAAGAAATTTTATGGCGCTTTAGTAATGTGGTGAGCCAAAAAGTAAACTACAAGCGGATAGACCGGCAGTTTGCCAAATTTTTCTCTTCTTATAATTGGGGCAATTTTACGGGCTGTACATTTTAGTCCACCCTCCAAATATCAAGTAGCTTTTACCGCTTCAAATTCACTTCCGGTGGTCGTAAACTATTAGCGTAAGCTACTAAATATTTGGTTTGCGGCGCTGCCATTTCCATCCCTATTGCAGGGGTTCGTTTGCTTGCTTTTTCTTCTTTTTAAAATCTATAGCTGTCGTAAAATTGTTGGTCACTACTTTTCCTTGTTCTTCTTGGTGTTCTACCTCTGTATATCTTGGGTCATCCTGAAAAGCCACCTTGCGCATACGATTTACCTCTATGGTGTGGTAGCCAAATTCTTCACTAACCACGCCTTTGAATTTGTAAATACCCTTGCCTTGAAAAGGATACTTTTTGCCTACAAAAGGGAAGTGGACGGTGTCTAGCATTTCACCATTTATGTCCATAAAAGTACCAAAGTACATGTAGTCTTTGTTTACCGTTTTAGAGCGTTTCAGGGTAATGAGATAACCGAAACTAATAACGGTTTGGCCCAGGTGTTTAGAGAGTTTTTCGGCGGTGACATGGGGAGGGATATTCTCCTTAGATAAGTTAAATGGATTAATCAAAGGAAAACCTATGAGTTCCATCTGTTCGAAACTAGCTTCGTAGGGGGCTTCTTGTAACTCGGGTAGCGTAAATTGTTTTTGAGGCGGGTAGAACAGTACGGGCTCTCTATGGTTTTGTTTATTGGTGTTGTGGTAAAAGTGCGAGCGCCAAAGCAACTCTTTTTTCCCTTCTTTAAAGTCGCGCAAGGCGCCAATGCGTATGATAAGGTTAAGTTGTTCGAGCGGAATGTGTACGCGGTTAATTAAATCGTCGAAATTTTCAAAGCTTCTGCGTTGACGTTCGAGCATTATTTTGTGTAGTACTTTGTGCTCACAACCATGTACCAAATTAAACCCCAAATAAAGGGTGTCTCCCTGTATAGAACTTTGCCAAGAGCCTTTGTTGATGGACGGTGCTTCTATTTTAGCCCCCAACATACGCGCTTCATGTACATAGGTCTCGGTGCGGTAATAGCCTCCAAAATTGTTGATGGTGGCCAACATGTATTCTAGCGGGTAATAGGCTTTTAAGTACAAACTTTGAAAACTCTCTACGGCGTAAGAAGCGGAGTGCCCTTTGGCAAAGGCATAGCCTGCAAAGCTTTCTATTTGTCGCCAAATTTCTGCCACATCTTTTTCTACATAACCCTTGTTTTTACAGTTGTCAAAAAACTTGTCTTTCACCTGTAGAAACTCTTCTCTAGATCTGTATTTGCCCGACATACCTCTGCGTAGTACATCAGCTTCTCCCAGGGTGAGTCCGCCAAAATGATGGGCAACTTTAATTACATCTTCTTGGTAAACCATAATGCCATAGGTTTCGGGCATAATTTGCAGCATTACCGGGTGGGCTTCTTTTCTTCTTTCTGGGTTTTTATGACGCAATATATATTCGCGCATCATACCCGATTGGGCAACACCCGGACGTATAATAGAGCTGGCCGCCACCAATTCTAAATAACTTTTCACCTCTAGCTTTATCATCAACATGCGCATGGCTGGAGATTCTACGTAGAAACAACCCAAAGCTTGTGCCTTCATGAGCATTTCTTTGATTTTTGGGTCTTCCTTAAAATGGGCCACATCTCTAATGTCGTGCGGTGGGTTATGGGGTTGATTTTGATGGATGATATCTATACAGTCTTTAATTTTTCCTAACCCACGTTGACTCAAAATATCAAACTTGTATAAACCAACGTCTTCAGCTTCGAGCATAGAAAATTGAGTAGTTGGAAAACCTTTGGGGGGCATAAAGCAGGCGCTGTACCAACTTGTGGGGCGTTCGCTAATAATAATACCACCAGCGTGTATGCTCAGGTGAGAAGGGAGTCCTTCTATAAATTTGCTGTATTTCAATACTAAGCGCCCCATTTCATCTACCTGACGGAGGTTTTTTCCGTTACTTAACTGATCGATATCTGCCTTGGGCAAACCAAATACTTTTCCCAATTCGCGTACGGTAGCTTTGTATTGAAAGGTATTGTAAGTACACAATAATGCTGCGTTAGGGAAGCGTTCAAAGATGTATTGGGTAACATCATCTCTATCTTTCCAAGAAAAATCTATATCGAAATCGGGAGGAGTTTTTCTATAGAGGTTAATGAAGCGTTCAAAATAGAGGTCTAATTCAAGCGGATCTACATCGGTTATTTTTAACAAGTAAGCGACAATGCTGTTGGCACCGCTTCCTCTACCTACATAGAAATAACCTTTGTTTCTGGCGTAATTGATAATGTCCCAGGAAATAAGAAAATAGGAAAGGTATTCCTTCTCGCGTATGATTTCTATTTCTTTTTCTACACGTGTTGTAATGGCGGGCGTAATTTCATTATAACGTTCATTCATGCCTTTGGCGCAGAGTTTTTTCACCAACTCGTAATCTTCCTGGCAAGAGCCTGTATAGCTTTTTAGATTTTGAGATTCTACTTCATCACCAAACTTGAAATGTATGCTACAACTTTGTGCTATTTCTTCGGTGTTGGCAATAATTTCTGGGTACTCCGCGAAGCTTTGGTAGAGTTCTGCTTTACTTATAAAAAGATCGTCGGCATTTGCTTGTTCTGAAACGGGTAGGGCAGAGAGCAGACAGTTGTTTTCTATGGCGCGTAAGAGTCTGTGTGCGTTAAAATCACGCTTGTTAGCAAAGCTCATGGAGTGCAGGATTACTGTCTTATCCGTGTGTTTTAATTTCTTCCAGTTGTAGTCTTGTAGGGTCTTTTTAGAAACACCTATCCACTCATTCGGACCTAATTTTTTGGGCGCTTTTTGCCAAGGGTAAATGGTGATGCAATTACTTAAGTAGGGAGCTAAAGCAGGGAATTCCAATTCTTTTTGAAGATGTTCAGAAACAAAGGTGTTAAGTTCATGAAAGCCTCTGTTGTTGGTGGCCAAAATCACGTAGCATTGCTCCATGCCGTTGCGCACATCTATCCCCACAGCTGCATTGAACTCTTTTTCTTGAGCATACCTGCTTAAGCTCAAAGCCGCCGTTGAGGTATTGATGTCTGTAATAAAAGCACAGGTGTAGCCAGCCTCTTTGTAGAAGTCAACAATGCATTCGGGAGATTTTAAACCGTAGCGTAAACTATATTTACTGTGCGTATTGAACATAAATTAAACGCGTCTATTGGCTAATAACATGGGTGGTTCTCCTTTGAAAGGGTTGTATCTGCCTATGGTACGGGCTTCTAAACCGGAGGCTCTTACTAAACTTCTATCGCCGTATCTATCGCGTATAGTATCCATGGCGCTGTATAAATCGGCGAGTTTACTGTTTTCATTGAATAAACTTATCTGGTGGTTTCCGTTTACTAAATGACTCAAGCGTATACCTATTAAGCGCACCAATACTCTACGGGTATAGAGTTTTTTAAAGAGTTCCAAAACCAACGGAATGATGTCGTGATCAGCTGCGGTGTAGGGAATTTTTTTCTGTACACTTTGAGTTTGAAAATCTGAATAGCGAATTTTTACGGTAACACACGCACATACTTTTTCAGCTCTACGCAGTTGAAAGCTTAAATTCTCAGCCATGGCGGTGAGGATAGCTGTTAGTTTTTGTATGTCTATGGTGTCTCTATCAAAAGTGCGCTCTGTAGAAATGGATTTTCTTTCGTTGTACTGCACTACAGGACTGTTGTCTATACCGTTCGCTTTGGTCCATATCATTTTCCCATTTTTCCCCAAGGCACTCTCCATCATTTCTATAGGCATATCCTGTAAAGTTTGAATTTTACGTATGCCCAGATTACAGAGTGTTTGGTAGGTTTTTAGTCCTACCATAGGGATTTTACGTACAGAGAGGGGACTTAAAAATACGCGTTCTGTACCTCTGGAAACCTGCATTTGATTGTTGGGTTTTGCTTCTCCGGTAGCAATTTTAGAAACCGTCTTATTGGGGGATAGACCAAAGGAAATGGGGAGTCCCGTTTCTCGCATAATGCGTTGGCGCAGTTCTGAGCTGTATTTTAAGCATCCAAAAAACTTATCCATCCCCGTAAGGTCCATGTAGAATTCATCTACGGAAGTTTTCTCGTACACGGGAGCGGCTTCTTTGATGATTTCAGTTACCATATTTGAGTACTTGGTATAAGTCGTACTGTTTCCTTTAATAATAATGGCATCTGGACATCTTTCTCTGGCCATTTTCATGGGCATGGCAGAGTGTATACCAAATAGGCGAGCTTCGTAGCTACAAGAAGCTACAACACCTCTATCACTGGTTCCTCCAATCAAGATTGGTTTGCCCACGAGTCGGCTGTCAATCAGGCGTTCACAGGACACAAAAAAGGTGTCCAAATCCATGTGAACAATGGCTCTGTTATCACTATTCATACTCCAAAATTTAGTGCATAGCAAGCTATAGCCATATTTCTATGTTGCTGATGCTGAGTTGATACGTCCTTTTAAAGGACAACTAAAAAATGAGAAGTTGAATGCTTCTATTACCTGTAGAATTAGGTAGAAGAAGTTTGCTTTATTCTCCCTTCGTCATCTTTACAAATTTATTAAAAAATACAATCTTGATTAAATTTAAATCTAAATAATGATTAAAAATTAATCATTTGTAAAGAGAGTGAATGAGAACGTAAACTATTTATGTTTAAAAAAAAGGGGGCTTTTTAGATTTCAACAATCATTAGACAAACATCATCAACCTGTTCGTTGCTGCCTTTCCAGGTTTGGAAAGAAGTGCTTAATTCTTGGAGAAGAACATCTACACTTTTGGCACCGTATGCAAAGACGAGGTTACGCATTTGATTTAGCTTAAATTTCTTGTTTTTAGGACCTCCAAATTGGTCTTCGAAACCATCTGAAGAAAGCATGATTTTATCACCTTTTTGCAATTGGAATTCAACCAATTTAAAGTTAGAGCTAACATTAGATTTACCAATACCTTTACGGTTTCCTTTGATTTCTAGTATGTTTAAACCATTCTTGCCGCTGAAATTCATTTCCGTAGGAATACGATTTAAGAAAGAGCTGGTTTCGTTAAATACCCAACAGTTAAGGTAGGCTCCACTAAATTGAAGTTGCAAGGTGTTTACATCAAGTCTACACAAGGCGATATCCATACCATCATGTATTTCTTCATTCTCACTAGCTAATACCTGTGGAACTTCGATGTTCAAGTGGTCCAAAATAACATTGGTATCTGTTAACTTTAATTCGTGTAAACACTTGTTGAGAACAGAAGAAGCCACTAAACTTACCATAGCCCCTGGTACTCCGTGCCCTGTACAATCTGCTACACCAAAATATACGTAGTTGCCAATTTTC
>NZ_JAWWCF010000103.1:0-10885 GCF_033720595.1 Lishizhenia sp.
AGCGTAACGGAATATTCTGTTATTTCTTCAGAATTACCTTGTGCCTGAACTTCTTCTAGCAATTCAAAATCTTGGCCATCGTAAAGGTGTTCCACCAAATAGGATTTAGAATCTCTTTCTACAGCAGTTGACCATTCAAAGGTAATATCTCCGGTTTCTGAGGAACGTATATCTGTAGTTAACAACTCGGTGTAGAGTGCAAATCCTGGCAAACAAACCTGATCATAGGTTGCGAACATTTTCCCAATAGCAGTAATAATGATATTGTTGCACAGTAGGGTGATTGGGGTATCGCTGGCACAGCTGGTAGAATTCGTGGTGAGTGTATCGGTTTGGGTAACCCCCGAACATGTATCTAAAGGCAAGGCAAAGTAACTTGTATTGGGAGCTAATGCTGCGTTACATTGTAACTCAGTATCAATGCTATGTATATTACCAGATTTATAATTCCCAGTGGATGAAATCGTGTATTGAATATCTACGGTAAAATCATATCCGTTGGTACATGGGTTTTGAGCTGGGTTTACCTGTAAAATGGTAAAATCAAAAAACAACATGTAGGTATGATTGCTGGCCTCCACCCAACACTGTGCACTCAAATTATAGGAGAATAAGAGCATGGGGAGGCTTAATGCGAGTATTAAGCGCTTCATAGTAATAGTTGTAAAAAAGGTTTAGAATATCAATTTACAACAATTCCCCTTGAAATAAAAAAATATTAGTTCAAAAACTTAAGCTACACAACTGTATACCAATACTTTACACTAAACTAAAACACCCGTTGAAATATGTAAAATATATACTCTCTTCGAATCTTATTATTCAATCAATCACATATAAATAAGGCGATAGCTATTTCCTTGGTCGTCTTTTAAAAAGTATAACCCTTTCTCTGTATTTTTTAGTTGAACCTTTATTTCATCACCTTTTTGAAACAAAATATATTTTTCATTTCCTATCAATTTCCCCGTACTATCATAGATATTGAAGGTGTTTAGTGCTAAATCTGTATTTGGTAGGGAAAAACCTCCATCCGCAGATGGATTTGGATAAGGGTGAATATTATTGGCAGATGACTTTTCATAACTCATTAATTTTAAAAAAGTAGTATCGCCGTTTAAATCAATTTCAGATAGCTTAAAATAATGTATTCCTACCCTAGCCTTGGTTAATGTACTCTGGTAATAGGTCTGTATTTCTGAATAACCTTGTGCTTGTACTTCCTCCATCATCTGCCAATCCTCTTCATCGTATAAATGCTCTACTAAATAACTTCTAGTTTCTGATTCAGTTGCGGTTACCCATTCTAAATTTAAGTCTTGGTTTTCATGGGTAATATCAACACTTAATAAACTTGTACTTAACGGTACGGAGGGGATACAATAAATATATTGAGAACTTACCTGTTTGGCGTTGATATGGAGATAGAAGCCATCACACAATAAATCATTTGGAGTATCTGAATTACAATTGGTTGAAAGGGTATTGAAAGAGCTCGTTAAAATTTGTCCACTTGCAGTATCTAAAGGAAGAACAAAAGCACCAGCTCCGGTAGCCCCATAACAATACAATTCAGCATCCATCGCTAAAATGTCTCCAGCTGTATAACCGCTAGTGGCAGTAATAACATAGTCTACGGCCACCTGAAAATCATAACCATTATTACAATTACTTTGAAGAGGAATAACTTGTACCGGGTTGAGGTAGACATTCAACATATAGCTTCCATTGTTAGAAACAATCGTACACTGAGACCATAAAGAAGAATAGAATCCACCAAGAATTGGGAGGATAAGTAACGGGTATTTAATGTTTAGCTGTTTTCTGCAAAACCCTGATATTCATCATGATTCTACAGGTATACTTAACAAAAATACCTGCAACAATTGGTGTTTTTAAAAACAGTTAATAAGCGTAGGTGTTCGATTAATATTTAAAGAAAATGGGACCTGCAATACTAAATTTTAACAAATTTCACGCTTCTTCCCGACGATAGTAAGATAAAGTATACGCCTTTTTGAAATTCAGAAAGCTCTAGTTGTATTGTAGAATCATTCGCCTTCAATTCAAGAGAATTAATATCTATTTGCTGTGCATTAGCAGTAGTAATTGAAACTACTTTATCTCCTTTTTCTATGCCTAGAATTTTCACCTTATCCGTAGCTGGGTTTGGAACAACCGTTAAGTTCCGTTCGGGTCTGTAGTTAATGTGTTTAAGGTCTAAAAAAGTGGTATCACCATTATTGTCCACTTCTCTTAACTTGTAATAATAAACTCCTTCTGTATAGATTTTATCATCAATAAAATAATGTGACTCCTGATCGGAACTACCACTCGCCTTTACCGTATCTACTAAAACCCAATTTTGATTCTCTCCCATGCGTTCAATTAAAAAATGACTAGCATTCTTTTCTGAAGCCGTTGTCCAGGAATAAGTTGCATACCCCGCGTCCACGGAAAGGTCTGAATACAGAAAACTCACATCAAGTGCGCTCGGTATTATCGGTGGACAATCTATTGTTTGATAAGGAATGTCATCACCATCTCCTCCTCCGTAATAACTAATATTTAACGTCGCTGTATTACAGTTTAAATTTTGTGGACTAGCATTTTGACAATTTTGATTGATATAATTTTGAGCGGTAGTCGTTGTACCTACTCCGCCTGTCGAGGGAACGTGAAAAAATAAATTCGTGTTACCACACGTTAGGTTTCCATTAAGATTGTCTAATCCATTTGAGGGAAAGTTTGTACCTGTATAGGTTACATTATACTCTATATCGACGTTATAATTATATCCATTTGGACAAGGAGCAGAGCTTAGAACATTTACATCTATAAGCGACAATGAAATTTCAACGGTGTAATCACCTTTGTTAGATCGGACGGAACATTGAGAAAAACTAAATTGTACATGGATGAAAATACCGATTAAAATAGATAACCCCTTAATTTGTAATTTATATCCTTTGACCATTTAACTATGCACGCATTTATTTTGAGTGCAAAAATAGTCCGTGAATTATTCACAAAAAAGAAGTTAAACCGTTAATAGATTAACAACATCATCTATAAGACAAACTACATTCAATCAACTATCAATACTTTCACAAGTACATAAACGGTACATTAACAATCAATTAAAGGTGATCTATTCAGAAAAAAGAGATTATTTCCTTCTTAAATACCCTAAAATGCCAACCGCTCCGATGGTGTATTTCTCATTTTCAAAATTCATAGGGTAAGTGCTTCTACTCTGCGTTCCCGTATTTTGTTGAACGATCTCAATTTCATCTTTACCAACATGTGCAACGATGGCTACATGACCGTAGGCATTAAAGATGGAAGCGTCGAAAACGATAAGGTCTCCTACCTTCGGAATATTGACTGAGGGATGGTTGAATTGGAGTAAATCTCTATCCGGATTGAGTTCTGCATCATCGATGTTTTTATTAAAGAAATCCTTAGCATGACCATAAGAGTTGGGCATTTTATGATTGTAACGTTCGTAGTAGAACCGCTTCACAAACTCCACACATTGGTATTTCAATCCTAAATTATATCCATCTTCCGTTGTATTTCTCCCAGAAACATTCCCCGTACTCCCGTTGTAATACACCACTACGTTCTCATAGATATCTAGTGTATCACCTACTTCATAATTCTTAAAGACCGATAAGGATTTCAGGGTGTCTTGATGATAAAATAGAGCAAATACACTTCCTGTAATGCAGGTTACAACGATGATTTTAAGTAAGGTTTTCATTCCTCTAAAAATACAAATTCAGTTGAACAATTTGTGACCTGACTTAAAAACATTTAGCATTTATTACAACTTATTTTTCAATTATCAACCGCTCCTCCCATCGCTTTGTAGGCGTACTTACCCTTAACACATATACACCCGGAGTTAACTCCGTTGCTAACTGAACTTTTGAAGAATTAGAAAACTCTTTTTGGTAAACAATACCTCCCTTGATATCAACTATTTCAAAATTTACACGCGAATAGGCTTGCGGTAATTCGCAGAAAATTACACCTTGGTTGGGATTCGGATAAATGCTAATTCTCGGTTTATCTACATCATCGACTCCTGAATAATCTCTGATATATTGTACACAAGCACTGGTATCTATACATCCTTCCAATTCTACTACTACAGTATACAGTCCACTTGTATCGGGAGCATAGTAATAATCTGTTTCTCCAGGAATGGGTGCCAGACCGTTGTTGCAATCGAGCCATTGATAGGTATAATCAAATGTATCTGCAGCTACAAAATCAATTATTCCTTCCATATAATTAAAAACTTGTTCTGCCTCTACCTCTATTCCCGTCCATTTAATACGACTCTCAACCACACTGTCGCAACCATAAATAGACTGTAAAGTATCTAGAAAGATTCCCTCTACATTGGAATAATTGATATTTCCAACTTGGTAAACTTCATCGTTACACAGAGCTACACTGTCTATTTGGTAATACTTTGGCCTCACTTGCAAATCGTACATTACGATACTATCATTTCCATTAACATCTGTGTATGTTTCTAAAGCCGAAGAAGAATCAGTATAGTACATCCCTCCTATCCATACACTATCTCCAAAACAAATGGGTAATTCTTCAAAATTAGGTTGATAACCTAAGCCCAAAGTGTATCGTTGATAGTTCAAATTACTATTTGTTGATAGCAGTTCTCCTGAATTGTTTCCATTACAAATTCCTGATACAGTGGCTGAATTATTTAACCAACTGTTTCCATCTAAGCCGAGCAAGTTAAGGTTAGAACAAGAACCTAATGCATGTTGACTAGCATCCTCCCAGTTTAACCCTACTTGAACTTCAATACTTCCATTTAAACAATTGATCTCCCAATAATCTAAACTACTCACCGCTGCGGTAGGTGTTGTAAAATTGGACAAATTTCCAGGGTTATTTCTATAATAATTTGCACTGTAATTTTGATTAGAGCTTGCTGGCAAAAGTCGTATTGGCGCATAAACTCCAGCACTGCCTAAAGGAAACGTGAAGTTTTGTGTATTCAATTTAATGACCTCACCTTTCACATAACTTAAATTATTGGCTCCAGTGTGCGTTGCCTGATCATTAAAAATGAGAGAAAGAGAGTCGCTCATATCCAACACACCTTCTATTAAGGATAGGTTTTCCATTACTTTTAGATGAACAAAGGGTGTTACTTTTCCTGAAGGTTTATCTAGGGTTAAGTAGTTTAATGCCAAGGTATCATCCGTTCCAGGATAAAATATATTTTGAACCACTTGGTCCCCATCTCCATTCAAGACCAATCCTTGACTGTTTAAACCTAAGCCATTGGTCATTTTAAGGTTTCCGCTTACGTAAATTGGGTTTTGCGTGTTTTGCTGCAGGGACGTATCCGATAGTATTCCTACATCGTTAAATTGAAAATGACCACTCCCGGAAACATATACCCCATTCAAAAATCTAAAATCATCACTTGAAATATCTATTACACCTTCACTCTCTATTTTACTTATATCATTGGATCCTATATCGTTATGAAAAAGCAACTCATTGTTATATACAAGGATACTATCCTCTGGATGGTCCAAATCAATTAAAATATTCGTCATAAAAGAAGAAGCATGTGTTTCTGCGATGTTCAAATTGAAAAAGACGTCGTTCGAGGCATTGTTAATAATGGCTTTATTAAAATCTCCATAACCTCTATAAAAATCAAGGTCTACAGTACCTGAATAGTTTCCACTCCCCTCCACTTTAAAGGTATCCTGAAAATATACAGATGCCCAAGTGCTAACTTCAGCTGTTTTGAAATACGGCGAGTAATTTCCCGAAGAAACTTCATAAATCGTATTCCCTGAATTATTAAAATTGGCACTCTCCACTGCAATACCAGAAGATTGTTGTGTATTTCCATTGGCTACTCTCGTAAAATCAACATTTACCACTCCATTCAGCACAGTCAACTGTGCGCCATTTAAAACAAGTAAAGTGTCTATCGTAGCATATCTGAGTTCAATCTCAGCTCCTTGATCAAGTATAAAATTACCCCCTGAAGTATATTGAACAGAGTTTAAACTCCCCGTTGCTTGATTTAAGAAATGGATGTTTCCTTGCACGTTTTGTATCGTAAGGTTATCTGAGTTCAAAATTACGGAAGACCCCACTCCTGAACATAGCAGGGAGCTGCCTATGCTTAGATCCTCATTAATGGTCAATACCGCTCCACCCAATACTTCAATAGAGTTTGGAACGAAAAGAGAAGTACTATCTATAAAAGGTGAAGCCCCAACTCCCGTGTAATTAATAGGGTCAATCTCTATATCTAGTCCATTCAGCGGCCATGCTGACCAATTTGAGGGGTTATTCCAAACAGAATCTACATTTCCGGTCCAATTTTGGGCAAATAATGTGTGCGTAGAGCCAAATAAAATAAAGATTGCTAAGCACGTAAATAGAGCTTTCATAAGGGGATGTTTAGGTTTCAGTTTCTCACTAACAAGAACTTATCTAAACAAACGGTTAAAAATTAAAAGTAGTTGGTATTCACTAAAAATAGTTTACCATTATTCTTTATCCCCCTAAAAACTATACTACAATTAATTATTATGAAAACTCTTGGCTTGGATTTCTTTGGCGCGGTATATCTTGTAAGCGCTTTCTTGTAAGGGATAATCCCAGCACCCCATGCGGTGAAAAAGTTCTGCTCCAAAACCGTGTTTAAACCTGAAAAGCCCTGACATAGGATGCGACGGATAAGGATGTGGAGAGGTCCCAAACATATCATACTCTATACAACCTGCTTGTTTGGCTCTTTGTATAGCTTCCCATTGTAATCTGTAGGGCGCCATTAAACCTCTGTGCTTAGCGGTTGAAGCTCCAAATAAATAGGTGGCTCTTTGCTTAGAAATAACAAAAATCATGGCGGCTAACATTTCCCCCTTGTAACTCGCCATTAATAATTGCACATCACTTTCTTCCTCTCTGCCCTCAGCCTCCAAAACAGTTCTAAAAAAATCCTTGTCTTGCAATTGCATTCCATTGCGTTGAGTAGTTTCTGTGTACAGAGCATACCATTCATCCAACATTTCTACACCGTATTGTTGAACCTCTACTCCTTTTCGTTTAGAAAGACGAATGTTATAGCGTGTTTTGGGTTTCATCTCTGCTAAAAACTCCTCCTCACTTTGTTGGAGATTAATGAAAAATGTGTTCGAAGGGAGGTTGTCGGTTCTGCTTTTCAACAGTTTACCATATGCTGTGTTCCAGTTGAGACGGTACTCTTGCGTTTTATTTTCGGGTGGACCTTTCCAGTATTGATTTTCATCGAAAAACTCATCCTCTTTACTCCACAAATTTTCCCAAGGCAAATCATAGCGCAAAAAGACGCAGTTATCCGGTAATTGATCTTTAATTTGCTCAGAAATCGTTTCTAAGAAATAACCATAATTTTCTTCTTCAGGAATGAGGTTTGGACCATAGGGTACGTAGGCAAAACATGCATCTGAACCAATGCTGTATAGATAAACAATCAAATCTTCTACATGTGTTTTGTTAGCATCGCCAGATACATACAACAGTTCATCACTTACTTTGATTTCAAAAGCCACAGGTTGTGCACCCTGTCTACTTTTAATTTCAGCCCAGATAGGATCTTGTGTTAAAATATTATTTGCCGCTACTTCTTTTATCGCTTTCGGTTCAACCGAACATTGCATACCCGTCTCCTTTTTGAATTTTGGCGGGCAAAAGTACTGTACTTAAGATAACTGAGCAACCATAGGCTATTGAGTTTCTTTATGAGTCTCCAAATATTTATAGACACAAGTAATAGAAACAAAAATTCCCTCTCTCCCGAGGGAAAGAAGGAATCTTCTCGTATCAACATAGCTTTACAAAGGAAGTAAAGCACTCCGTTATTTTTATGGTCTTACTTATGAATGCGCTCAACACTTGTAACATCATCCAATCCATGATAAAGAAAACTCACCAAGTGAAGCATTTGATCACGTCCCTTATTTTGTCCGAATTTAGAAGTAAAAAAGATGGATACTGTTAAAACAATACCAGCAGGTATCACCCATAGCCAACTCGCGTCATCGTATTGTTGATATTTTACCAAACTAAAAATACCTCCTATGGTTGAGAGGATAACGATAAAAGCATAACAGAACATGAAGAACAACCATACAGAAGGTTTGGGTCCCAATAAACAATGTACCAATATATCCTCCGAAAACTCTTCTTTTTCTATTCGTACTGAGAGTTCTGGCGACCAATAATGTTGTTCTGCAGTGGGTATTTTTAAAAAGATATAATGTCTAGATTTTGTCGTAACCACCGTAGGATCACCTTTGGCTTTATCCTCCAAATGTTGCAAGGCTTGATCGGGATCGAGGTCTATCTTTAATTCAAAACGCGGACGAATTTCGCCCAAAACAGAATGATCAAAACGATTAAAAGCCATAGTAGTTTTATAGTGTGCGGATTAAAAATAAGAGAAATCATAAAAGAGTGATTGCTATGAGATTAATTTAGAATGGGTCTAGAAGGGATATGTGTCGATTTTATATATACCGGACTTAGTTGAATGAGATTCGCTGTCTATCTTCTCAAGAGGTTTTCAGGATTACTGGCGTGATCCTCTTCGCATTGGTAGTACCCAAACATAAAAGTCCATTTCGATACTGCGTATCGCAATGACTTTTTTCATTTTCTGCCTTACAAGAATGCAATTCTTGACTTATTATGAAATTTCAGGATTACTGGAGTGATCCTCTTCGCATTGGTAGTACCCAAACATAAAAATCCATTCTGATACTGCGTATCATAATGACTTTTTTCATTTTCCGCCTTATGTGAATGCAATTCACAGCGGCGTAAAACGAAAAAAGTCCTTCACTATTCGTGAAGGACTTTCTTTTGTGACCCGTCAGGGTTTAAAATACTCTCTGTCTGTTAAGCTGTTAGCGCCCTATGCTCGTTGGGCACTCACACTATTCCACACACTTTCTTGTAAGAAAATGCCAGCTGGTGAAATAGCGTTATGAAAATTTGACTCAGCTTTTCCAGTAATCATGTGCTTTAGCATGTCTCGTAAGTATTTGACTTCCTGTTCCAAATGCTCATTCTTACTTTTTATCGCTTCAAATGCCTTTTCTGTCCAATTTGAATTTTTTGGACTCACGCTCTCACTCACAGTTTCCTGCTCTTTTGGGAACATTTCTCCTTTTCCTCGAAATAACCAATCTTCACTGCAATTCGTTCTCTCTATAATTTTTCTATATGTGCTTTTATGTGCTTTCGTTAAACCATTTTCAATTCTTGAAAGCCCTGCTGTACTCATTCCAACCAATTGACAGAAGTCTGCCTGAGATAAATTCAAATATTTTCTAAGCTCCGAAACCCTAGTATTTACTGTATCTTCCATGTATCATACATTTTAAATTAGTACTTTTCTTGTATTTTCAGTTTGATATATGACTTTTTCATATATCTTTGTGTTAAACAATTATCTGTTATACATCAATTCGCATATCAAATATATGTATTTCAGATTAAACTACAAGTATAATTTACAAAGTTTAACATGAGTGCTATTAATTATTTAACTACTTCAACTGCTGAAATCTTGAAGCGACGTTTTAAAAGGTTCAAGACTAAGCTCCAAAAAACTCACAAATTAAGTTTAAAAGATTTCGCTGAATATGTTGCAAAGAACGAGCCAAGTTTCAACTGTTATGAAGGATATGAATCAATTCGTAACGTATGGAATGGAAGAACCTCAAACCTTAGACTAACAGAATTACTAACCGAATACGAAAAACACCTATCCTAATGGAAAAGCTCTACTACATAGCAGGTTTCGTATTATTCCTTTTCACCCTGCTTACATCAATTCAAATCCAACATAAAAAAGAACAGGAAAAGCAAAAACAGTTGCGCGCAACAAACCTTCAACGTTGCTGTGAACTTGAAATTGATTGCGAATTCTGTCCTAACAACTGTTTTAAAGATTAAATCATGAATGACTTACTTCCTTTATCAATTCTCATTAATGCCATACTAGGAGCTTTTGTTGTAATACTTAGAACGGCTTCATTTGGAAGAGAAATACATGTAAAAGCACTAGAAAAAGAAATAAAGCTACTTAAAGAAAGACATCACATTAAATAATTGATCCAATGCCACACATTCCGTACAAATACAATTTGCATTCTTTATTAAGAAATCTATCTCAAGAAGATTATGAAATTGCCATGGAATTTCTGCCAGAAATTTGCCAAGTAACAAAAAGAACCTTTATAGACTGGATTTACAGAAAAGCGTTCGTAAGTAAGGATATTCCTAGCGAATCTGTACAGAAAATGTGCGTGTTTTTCGAAATTGAAACTCGTGACTTTTACAACTCGCCAGTGTGTAAAGATAAATTGAAAAACAAGTTCAAGAAATTTAAAGAAAAACACCTTGTTTCTCTTTCTACTGTAAGTCAAAAAACCACTTAAAAATCAAGCGACATGTTTAAAGTAAATGGCTCCACAAAAAGTGGGGGTAGGTATTATATGGCCTATGAATTTGAGAATTGGAACGATGAAATCGTTCATGGAAACATTGTAAAAGACTCTATTACTGATTTTTACAAATCCTACTTTGAAATTCTATACACCTACTCTTTGCAATGTGCAGATAAAATAAGAGTTACGGCAAAATACAAGCAAAAAGCCCTTCCTGAATGGATGTCTTCATTACTTAATCATGATCCAACACTCATGGCAAAAAGGATTAAGGAGAATTTGCATGAGCTCTACTTCAACGACTCCTACATACGTGAGAAAATCACATGCTTTTCATACGCTATCAACAAACAACGAGAGATACTCGAAAA
>NZ_JAWWCF010000104.1:0-10682 GCF_033720595.1 Lishizhenia sp.
CCAAAACTCCCACTATTGCATGCTTTCGGTATTTCTTCAAAAAGGCTGGGGTAACAATCCCTATTTTAGAAAGAAGGTAAATTACTACAGGAAGTAAAAACAAAATACCCGTATAAAAAACGGTTGAAGTAATTAGACTTACGTAAGAATCAATTCCTGGATTAGTTTCGATGTCAGGACTGATCCTAAACTCACCAAAAAATTGCACACACATGGGTGCCACCACAAAGTATCCGAACAATACTCCGAAGAAAAATAACAAGCTTACGTAGAACACGATTCCCGAGAATGATTTTCTTTCATTTTGACGTAAACCAGGTTTGACAAAACTCCACAATTGATAGAAAACATAAGGGAAGGCAATGATAAACCCACCAAGAAATGAGATCAATAAAGCGTAACTAAATTGAGAAGTCATTTTTAATCCCTGTGCTTTTACAGGAGTTACTTCCACGCATAGGTTCACATATTCACACATGACTCTATAGCTAATGAAGTTCTCTGAATTCATCGATAAAAAGATGTTATCCATGATCCACTCCAAGCAAACAAACAGACCAATGGCTAGCACAACTATAGCAATTACTGAACGAACCAAGCGCCAACGTAACTCCTCGAGGTGCTCTAAAAACGACATTTCATTTCCTTCTTCCATAGTGCAAAAGTAAGAACTTAATAATTTAAAATTGGGTTGTTTTGTTTTTCAATTTCTATCTTGGTTTCACCACCATGACCGGTACAAACTATCGTGTCTCCCGGTAAATTGAACATCACTTCAGTAATGCTCTTCTTCAGTGTCGCCATATCACCACCCGGTAAGTCTGTTCTTCCAAAACTTCCTTGGAATAATACATCACCGTTGAATACAATTTTGTTGGCTGCGTTGTAGAAAACTACATGACCAGGCGCGTGCCCTGGTGTGAACAATACCTCAAAGTCTAAATCTCCAAATGAAAGAGTAGTGTTTTCCTCTATTTCCATATCTGGTTCGGGAGAAGGAGTGAAAGCATCTAAGCCATACACAGCAGCACTTCTTTCAGACATTTCTAGTGTTGGTAAATCTTTAGGGTGCAAGTATAGTGGAATATTGTAGGTGTTCTTTACAAAACTATTTCCTGCAACATGATCTAAATGTGCATGGGTGTTTAAAATTGCAAGTAACTCTATACCTTCCTCTGAAATGAAATTTTGAAACAGCTCTTCCTCTTCTTTGAAATACATTCCTGGATCTATGACCACGCCTTTTTTGTTGTTGTCATATACCACAAAGGTGTTTTCTTGGAAGGGATTAAAAGTGAATTTTTGAACTTTCATAAAAACTGTTTTAAAAATAACTCTCCTCAATGACTGTTGTTGAATTTCGATAATTCAAGTCGCCATTTTTTAATTCGGACAAAGTTAATACACTTAAGCAAATAGATATTCTTAAATTCGTGTTGCTTAGCAAGAATTAGTTAGAAATAGCCTGAAAAAGTAAATTATGTCATGCCCTGCAATTTTAGGGTGAGGTGATTCTTCCAAACATCTTCAAATGGCATTTTTATTTGTAATATGTACAGCAATGAATCTTAAAGAACAAATACAAGCCAAGGCAAGTGAGTTTTTCGCAGAAGTTAAAGCGATTAGAGAGCATTTGCACCAACATCCTGAGCTTTCCTACCAAGAGCATGAAACAATGGCTTTTGTGTCAGAACAACTATCCAAGTTCGGTATAGAACATAAGGTTGGAGTTGCAGATACGGGAGTAGTTGGGTTGATCAAAGCAGATCATCATACTGGTGATGAAGATTGTATTGCGTTAAGGGCAGATTTAGACGCTTTGCCGATTCTTGAAAAGAATGAGGTGGCATATTGCTCACAAAATGAAGGAGTGATGCATGCCTGTGGTCACGATGTACACACTTCAGTTTTATTGGGAGCTGCTAAGATTATTCAGGAATTTAGAAATAATTTACAACAACCTGTAAAGCTTGTCTTCCAACCAGGAGAAGAGCAAAATCCGGGAGGAGCAAGTTTGATGATCAAAGCAGGTGTATTAGAAAATCCTAAAGTGGAGCGCATGTATGGATTACATGTTTTTCCAGAAATGGAAGTAGGGAAGTTAGGTTTTAGAGGAGGTTTGTACATGGCCTCTAGCGATGAAATTCACGTTACTATAAGCGGAAAGGGTGGACATGGAGCTCAACCACATAAAACTGTAGATAGCATTTTGGTGGGGGCTGAGGTAGTTACCTCTTTGCAGAAAATTGTTTCTCGAAGCTGCGACCCAACACTGCCGTGTGTTTTAACTTTTGGTCATTTCGAAGCTTTAGGAGCTACCAATATTATCCCGGCCGAAGTAAAAATCAAAGGAACTTTTAGAACCATGGATGAAACATGGAGGGCAAAGGCATTGGAAATGATTAAATTCCAAATCGAAAACATAGCAGAAACGCATGGAGCGAAAGCCGAAGTTTTCATCTCGCATGGTTATCCATTCTTAAAGAACGATGAAAGACTTACGGAGGATTTAAAAGTGAAGGCTAGAAAATTATTAGGAGAAGAAAACGTAGCGGAATTGCCGATACGTATGACTTCGGAGGACTTTGCATTTTATTCACAAGAAGTACCTACTTCTTTCTATCGTTTAGGTGTTCGTAATGAAGAGAAAGGTATAATACATGGGGTGCATACCGCAAATTTCGATATAGATCCCCATGCATTAGAAGTTGGAATGCAGATGATGGCGGCTATTTGCTTTGATATTTAGCCAAGAAATCAGTCATTTTAGCAAAAGCACGGGCTCTATGACTCATGCTATTTTTCTCTTCTGTAGTCATTTCAGCAAAAGTTTTCCCTGCGTTTTCAGGTTCAAAAATGGGATCATAACCAAAACCTTGATCACCCGTTTTTGAAGTTCGGATTTCCCCATTTACGATGCCTTCGAACAAGTGTTCTTCACCGTCTATGATAAGTGCTACAGCTGTTCTGAAGCGAGCAGATCTATTCTCTTTATCTGATAAACCATCCAATACTTTTTGCATATTTTTATCGTCAGATCTTTCAGCCCCAGCGTAACGAGCTGAGTATACTCCTGGCTCCATGTTTAGCGCTTCAATTTCTAAACCTGTATCATCGGCAAAGCAGTTTACACCAAATTTTTCGTGCACGTATCTAGCCTTTTGTAAAGCATTTCCTTGTAAGGTGTTTTGTGTTTCTGGTATATCATCAGAACAGTTGATGTCTTTCAGCGTTTTGATAGTGATTCCTGAAGGAACCAATTTCTGTATTTCCTTTGCTTTATTCTGATTCTGCGTTGAGAAGATCAATTCCATTTTTGTTGTTTTTATAATATCCATAAATACCGGCGAGTAAAAGTAAGAAAGCAAAAGGTAAAAGCGGAGCTCTTAAGCGTACTAATACACCATACAAGCTAGAGCTAAACCCTGTCATAAATGCCATGATCAAAACATAGAAAAAGGAAAAGACAAGTACTTCGTTACTTCTAACAAATTGTATTCTTTGTTTTAAATTGCTTTTAAAAAAGAAGACCAGTGTTAGTAGCAATAGCACAATTCCTTCGAGTATGTTGATGGCCAAAGCTACGTTTCTACTGTCCCAAGCAAACGGACGGTAGATTCCGGCAATAATAGCTTCTGGAGCAACTTTTAGCATACCCCAGAGACTGTAATCATTAATGTTTAATTGGTACCTATCCGTGCTGTAGGTTGAGTTTTGAGCAAAGTCTCTCTGAATCGTGGCAGCTTCTTGCAGTATTTTTTCAGGTGCTAAACTTCCAAAATTAGAGCTGTTGAAAAGGTACAAACTTAGTCCCCCCATACCTATGAGTAAAATGAAAAGACGCAACCCCATTTTTAGAACAGGTTTCTCACCCAATTGATTTATCCAATGGGTAGATATGGCAAAGAATAAGGGTGCCAACATGGCCAATAAAAGAAAGGCCCTGATTTCAATTAATAGGAAACTAGAGAGGATAAGGAAAAGACCTTCGATACTCAAGATTCCTGCTTTTTTATGAACGATTTTAAAAGTTGCCACCAAGCCCATTAATATGGCGATAAGTACAACGGTATCTTTGGAAATTCCTGTGCACCAAAAAGATACTGAAGGTACAAATAGTAGTGCTAAAGCTGCGAGTTTTTTCGGTAAGAAATTGAGTGTAGCAACATACCTGTAGAGTCTGTAATTTACATTGGCCATTATAAAAGCTAATATGAAACTCATGGCCCAATAACTTTTAAAACTCACGAACATGAGAAGAGAAATAATCTTGGAGACAAAATAACTTTCATCTTCACGGTAAATCCATCCTGGAGGATAGCCTATTTGTGCATTGAAATTCCCGTAGTAGATCTCTTTACCCTGACTTATTTCATCAAAATAATTGAGCGGGTTGTGAAAGAAAAGGTTGTTGAGTGTTTCTGATCCACGGTAATAAGCAAAAGTGTCACCGCCATTATACATGATGGCGTAAACACCTGAGAAAGCAATGACAAAAAAGATTTTAAAGTAGAAATTAAGAAGGTAAAACTGATGCTCTTGTTCTTTTTTCTGACGGTAAAATTTAATGTAGTGACTAATAATCGCGAGGATTACCAGCCAAAATATTCCAGGAAGAATATCTCCCACACTAAACAATTGGTTTCTCATTGTAAAGCGAATTTAAGAAAACAAAAAAAGGTAGCTGATGATCAACTACCTTTTGTCTCTAATTTTTTTATTTCTAGTGTCCACCAGGTTGGCAACATTTTGGAAGTGCTTGCTGTGCTGCCTTAACAGGTTCAACATCATCTGCACTGTATCCTATTTCAGAAATTACTTTTTTAATCTCATCCAAAGTGATTTTTTTCGAATTGTAACTTACGGTTACAATTTTAGTGGTAAGATCCATCTCCGCAAACTTAATCCCTTTGGTATAGTTTAATTTGTTTTCGATTCTTTCTTTACATTCTCCACATTGCGCATTGGTTTGGATTTGAGCTTCTTTCTTGTTTCCATCCTCTGCGTTACTATTAAATGTTAAGGCTACAATAGCCATAAGTGCCATTAAAAATTTCATGTTTTCTATTTTTTATTTTCTATACTAAATCTAACTCCGGCATATACGTTAATACCGATAACTGGTGCCCATATTCTCGTTGCATCGAAAGTTGAGCTAAAAGGGTTTTGAGCATCAATAATTGGATTTTTCTGGGTGTAATTTAATAAATTTTCTCCTCCAACGTAAAAATCCCAACGTTTGTATATGTGAGTAATTTGTGCATTTACCATGCCATAAGCTTTACTTCGCTCATCACTGGTAAATACAGTTCCCTCTTCATTAAGTGCTAATCTTGGTAGTCTCTTGGTTCCAAAAACAGATGCCGTTAAATCATATTCCCAACGTTTGTTTCTCGTGCTATATCCAAAATTGATGAAACCTCTGTGTTTCGGCACCATAATTTTTTCTTGTAAGCTTCCTCCAAATGTTGCTTTTACATCCAAATACTTATAAGCCATTTTAATTTCGAAATTACGGATAGGCTCAAAGCTGAAATCTGTTTGTATAGCGTTTGAGTAAGATTGTCCGTCTAAATTTCTAAAGTAGATGGCTTGTGCGTCTTGGTCTCTATCCACAACAAGTTGGTTGGTGAATAGTGTGTGGTATGCATCAACAGACCAACGTGCTGAACGTTTGAAAAGTCTGAACTCATACACGGTGCTCCCTCCAAAGTTCCAAGCTACCTCAGGCTTTAAAGTTTCATTCAGAACCCAAGGTTTGTTGTTGGCCATTAAAGATAGATTGTCAACTACATAGTTAGGAACTCTAAATCCTTTACCTGCAGTTAATCGAAGGTCTACTTTTTCTGTGACTTTGAATTTATAATGAGCACGTGGAGAGAACTGAAAACCGAACAAATTGTGGTAATCACCTCTCGCACCTAAAACTAAATCATGGCGAATGGTTTTCTTTGTAAACTCAGCAAATGCCCCAGGAACAATTTCCGTTCTGTTTAGGTTACTAATATCATCCTGCATACCTAAGTTGATGTGCTTTTGTCGTAATTCATCGTAGACAAAACTCAAACCTGTTTTTAAGGTGTTTGTAGTATTTCCTAGTATTGTATTGAAAATAGCATTTACATAACCTCGTTTTTCTTGGGCGTCCATACTTCTGTTCCCAAATTGAGCTTGCAAAGCATGATACTTAGCTTGATAGACTAACCCCAGTGAAGAGTTTACACTTTTCTTAAAGAAAAATCCTGTTTTAGCATAAACCTCTGCGTGCTGATTTTCTATGGATACACCGTAAAGATTGTTGGGGTTGCTAGATCTTTTATACCCCATTTCTCCACCGGTTTTACTAGTAACTGATCCTCTAAAGCCAAATTTGCTTTCAAAATATTCTCCCTCGTAATTCCAACGGTTCATGAAAGTGAAATTTTCACTTAAAGGAATGTCTTTAAAACCGTCCTTGTTTCTATCCAATTCTATAGCGCCAACAGAGGCATGACCAAAGAATCCTGTAGACCACTTCTTCGAAAGTTGTATACTGTTGTGAAAGTTAACTTCATTCCTTCCCTGAATATTGGTGTAAGCATTGAAATACAATTTGTCCATATTTACACCAGGTTGATAAAATTCAAGGTTAATCAAACCTGCCATCGACTCGTAACCATTTACCACGGTCCCTGAACCCTTGGTGATTTGAATGGAGTTTATCCATGTACCGGGTATCATATTCAAGCCGTAGGCTGAACCTAAGTTTTTAAGCATAGGGATGTTTTCAAACTGAATCTGTGTATAGGTACCAGCCAACCCCATCATTTGGATTTTTTTAGCCCCAGAAACTGCATCAGTAAGATTTACGTCTACACTTGCATTGGTCTCAAAAGATTCTGAGAGGTTACAACATGCTGCTTTTCTCAATTCACCAGCAGATAATGTTTCTGTAAATAAAGGATCGAGTTTCTCAATGGAAGAATTCTCACGTTGGTATGCAATTACAACTTCTGGTAAGTAACTAGAAGAATACAAGGTTACGTTAACATTTAGGAATCTATCTTTTTTGGTAATTACTAAAGTGTCGGTATAATAACCCTGAGCCCTAAAAATTAGAGTATCTGGTAATGCAGGTAAATAGTCTAATGTAAAAGCTCCTGTTTCGTCGGTAATCGTACCAATGTCACTACCTAAGAAGAATACTTTAACACCAAAAAGTGGTTCTTTTTTGTTTTCTGAAGAACCGTAAACAGTTCCTTTAACTTGTGCAAAAGTGTTGAGTGCAAATAGACTCAATATTGCAATTAATATGTTTTTTTTCATTTTTTGATTTTGTGTGATAATTCGAATAAACGTGAAGTTATCGCACTAAAATCATAGGGTGTAGACCTGCAGCTGCGCTCTTACTTGGCTGCTGGTAAGAGGAGGTGGGTTGGGATAGTATTGGGTGATTTGTGCTTCATTTATGCTTTCGGCTATAAAGAAATCAAATGCAGGAACAGTTGCCAAGTAAGGCACGGTTACTTTCACCAAAACATCGTGGTAATGATTTAACGTGGTCTGGAAAACTTTAGTTTCTTCCTTACAACAATCATCTTGCTTAGTATCCACAGGAACCTCGCAACAATCGTGGATGTTTGGTTGGTTCTCTTTGTGTTCTTCATGCATTTCGCATACCTCCTCTGTGGTCGTACATAAATGTTCCGATATAGAGAATCCGCAAACTCCTAAAAATAGAAAGCTCACAAAGAAAAGAAGTGCTATGTTTTTCAACTTTTGCATGCGTTAACAAAGATAGGGACAAATTGGGTTTCTACAAATTGTATAATCTGCCATTCTTGTATTTCAAAAGTCAATTTTTACTGTGTCCTTTACAAATGGATTACTACTTTTGCACGTAAAGATAAATTAACATGACTCAAAAAGTTCCAATTACTGTTTACGCTGAAATGACACCTAACCCAAGCACAATGAAATTTGTTGCTAATAAATATTTATTGATTACGGGCGAATCGGTTGAATTTACTAGTCAAGCAGAAGCCAAAGGATATTCTCCTTTAGCCGAGGAGCTTTTCAATTTCCCATTTGTTACGGGTGTATTTATGGCGAGTAACTTTATTACGATTACAAAGAACGAGGCATTGTCTTGGGATTTTGTAGTAATGGAATTGCGTGAATTCATCAGAGAATACCTACAAGATGGTAAAGAAGTGTTGATTATGATGCCACAGCCTAAGGCAAAACCTGTGGAAAAAGAAAACCCAACCAAAACTTACGCACCTTCAGAATACGATGATGCCATTGTAGCATTGTTAGATGAATATGTTCGTCCGGCTGTAGAGGGTGACGGTGGAGCCATTGAGTTTAGAAACTTTGAAGACGGTATTGTTACCGTATTATTGAAAGGATCTTGTGCTGGATGTCCATCTTCAACAGCTACTTTAAAAGGAGGAATTGAAAATTTATTGAAGCAACATTTACCTGAAGTAAAGGAAGTTGTTGCTGAAGATGCAGAATAATACCCATTCTAGAATTTGAACAAAAACGCTGAAAATTTACAAGGCGCTAAGCAGTTGTGAATCTTTTAGTTATCTCCTAAGAAAAGTTTGTTTTTTTCAGAGCTGTTTTTGTATCTTAGACTTAATTAATTTGGATATATGAATGTGAGTGATTTAACGGGTGCTCTACGCAAGTATTTTGGGTACGATAAATTCCGTGGTGACCAAGAAAAAATCATTAGAAACATCTTAGAAGGACAAAATACCTTCGTAATAATGCCAACAGGTGGAGGTAAGTCTATGTGCTACCAATTGCCGGCTTTATTATCAGAGGGTGTATCTATCGTGGTTTCTCCTTTGATCGCCCTGATGAAAAACCAAGTAGATGCGATTAGAAATGTGAGTGAGGACGATAGTGTTGCCCATGTCTTAAACAGCTCTTTATCGAAAACAGAAGCCAACCGCGTAAAGCAAGATATTAGAGATGGGAAAACCAAACTTCTTTATGTTGCTCCTGAATCGTTAACCAAGAAAGAAAATGTTGATTTCTTTAATTCTGTAAACATTTCCTTTTTTGCAATTGATGAGGCCCACTGTATTTCTGAGTGGGGGCATGACTTTAGACCGGAGTATAGAAGATTGCGTGAGATTTTTGAACAAATATCTAATGTTCCGATTATCGCATTAACTGCAACAGCTACACCAAAAGTTCAACACGATATCCAAAAGAACTTGAACATGTTGGATGCAACAGTGTTCAAAGATTCATTTAATAGAGATAATCTTTATTATGAGGTACGTCCGAAGAAGGAGGTAGAAAAAGAGATTATCAAATACATCAGATCGAAACAAGGTAAATCTGGGATCATTTACTGTTTGAGTCGTAAAAAGGTGGAGCAATTAGCCGAAGTTTTGCGCGTAAATGGAATCAATGCACTGGCTTATCACGCTGGTATGGATGCTTCTACAAGAGCAAAACATCAAGATGCTTTCTTGATGGAAGAGGTAGATGTAATTGTAGCCACCATTGCCTTTGGTATGGGAATCGATAAACCGGATGTGCGTTTTGTGATTCACCACGATATTCCAAAATCTTTGGAGAGTTACTATCAAGAAACCGGTAGAGCGGGTAGAGATGGTGGAGAAGGAGAATTGTTAACCTTCTACTCTTACAAAGACATCGAAAAATTAGAAAAGTTCTTACAAGGAAAACCTGTAGCAGAGCAAGAGATTGGACGACAATTGTTGTTTGAGATTGTATCTTATGCAGAGTCTTCAATTTGTAGAAGAAAATATTTGTTGCATTATTTCGGAGAAGAATTCGACGAGAAGAACTGTAACAGCATGTGCGATAACTGTAAGCACCCGAAAGAAACCATGGAAGGAAAAGAGTATGTTCAACTCTTGTTAAAAGCTGTGGTAGAATTGAAGGAAATGCAGAAGGCCAAGCATATTTGTGCTTTCCTAGCCGGAAAAGATACTGCAGAAATCAGTACTTATAAGCACGATAAATTGCCGCTTTATGGTAAAGGAAAAGAAAGAGATGAAGCTTTCTGGAATGCAGTGATGCGTCAATGTTTAGTAGCTAAATTAGTGGCGAAAGATATAGAGTCTTACGGGGTGATTAAAATGACCCAAGAAGGACATGATTTCATCAAAGAACCAAAGCATTTCTTATTGATTAAGGAAAATGATTTTAGCAGTGCTTCTGACGAGGTGAATGTAAACAACAATGCGAAAGGTGCTTTCGATGAAGTGTTGTATAAATCTATGTTGGATCTGCGCAAGCAAATTTCTAAGGATAAAGGAATTCCACCTTTCGTGATTTTCCAGGAGTCTTCTTTAAAAGATATGAGTTTCCAATACCCAATTACGATTGAGGAGTTAACAAATATTCAGGGAGTTGGACAAGGAAAAGCGAAGCGTTATGGAGCACCATTCTTAGCCTTAATTAAGCAATACGTAGAAGAAAACGATGTTGAAAGACCACAAGATTTAGTTGTAAAGCAATTGGTCAATAAAAGTGGAATGAAAGTACGTTTAATTCAAAACATCGATAGAAAACTGCCGCTAGAAGATATAGGATCTTCACAGGGGAAAAGTTTGAACGAGGTATTGGATGAAATTGAAATGATTGTTCAATCTGGAACGCGCGTGAACATCAATTACTACATAGATGATATGTTAGATGATGGTGAGCAA
>NZ_JAWWCF010000105.1:0-10628 GCF_033720595.1 Lishizhenia sp.
AGCAACGACAAGCTTCTTATTTATCAAAGGAAGTACATTGTCAATTACCCATTTTACCGCATGTTCATTTTCCATTACAGATAAATTTCCATGCATAAGTAGGTAATCCTCTTTTGGGTCTATATGATTACCTTGACTCAAGGGGTTGGCAACGGCTAAAAATTCACTATTTCCGTAAAGGTTTACGTAGTATTTTTGGTCTTTATCAGAAACACTGAATAATCCGTCAGCGGCATGAAAAACAGCTTCGTGTTGCTGTAGTTTTTTAGCTTCTAATTGAAAGAACTTTCTCTTTAAAAAAGATTGCTCTACCCTAGCTAATTGATCGTAATATTCGCTTTCCACATTATGACAGCGCACATATTTTTTTCTTTGCGCTAATAAGGGGTGAGCCAAGTAAGCAGTGCAATGTTGACCTTCAAAAATAATTGGGGCTTCATCCTTCAATAAGTTCTGAAGTAGATCTTTGTTTTTTCTTGAGGCAACAATCATAGGTTGTGAGGAAAACAAGCTTAAGAAGGCTGATTTTCGTTGATAATAATAAACTTTCGTTGTTACTTCCTTCAAAGCTTTAGGCCTACCTCTACCATAATCAAAGCAATGCAGTATAACTTTATAACCAAAATCCTTTAGTGCTTTACACCTGTAGTAAACATCTATTACTCCACCATAATCGGCAGGGTAGGGAACATCGAAAGAAACAATATGTATTTTACCCTTCATGTATCTCGTAGATTTCTTTCAGTTTTTGTGATTCATTTTCCCAATTCAACACATCTGCTGTTTGTAGACAGTTGGCGCGGAGTTCCGCAAGTCTTTCTGAATTTTCTATAATTCCTTTGATCTTTTCTGCAATGTGTAAGGGTTCATGATTTTCTATGATATCACCAACTTCGTAATTTTTTACGATGGTTGCTACTTCTATTACATTACTCGCTAAAATAGGAGTAGTTGTATGGATGTAATCAAAGACTTTGTTGGGTAGTGAAAATTTATAATTAAGGTTGGTGTCTTTATCGAGCGTCAAACCTAAATCTGCATGATACGTAAAGTTCATCATTTCATCATAAGGTCGTCGCCCCTTAAAAATCACTTTATCCTCTAAATTTTCTTGGCGTACCAAAGCTTTTAAATCATCGATAATATCGCCGCTTCCTACAAAGTAGAGAACGGCATTATCTATATGTTTCATTGCTAAAACAGCTTCTTCTGCGCCTCTATCAATGTTGATTCCCGCTCCCTGCAGTATGATCATTTTTTTAGATGCATCTATCCCCAATTCTTCTTTTGAGCGTATGTTTTTGGGTTTCCACAAGGGAGAAATGTTACGTATGATACGCAATTCTTTGTTGTACTTCTTGTTGTATTTATCCGCAATGGATTGGTTAACCGTATAAATGCGCTGGAGTTTAGGAAATATGAAACCTTCAATGGCCTCCCAAACCGCTTTTACCTTTGGCCGCGAAACCAATTCAGGAACTTCCGTGTAGTATTCATGACTATCATAGACCAATTCGCATTTTCTTTTGAATTGTTTAGCCATAAAATTTGCCAGCAAAGTATCCAAATCATTACTTAATAATAGGTCTGCTTTGTGAAACAATAGAAAGAAGAAAAGTCTCAGGTTATAATTAGCATAGAACAAAGCACCCTTGTTAAAAGTAAGTTTCATTCTATGTGTTTTATAATCGCGATGGAGTTCTTTAGAATTAGGAAGTAAACGACCAACTAGCGTTACGTCATATCCGTTTTCATGTAAAAACGTGGCAACTTTGTGCACACGTTGGTCGGTGTATAAATCGTTGGTAACAGAAACTATTGCCTTTTTTTTCTTCACGAGGGGCTAACTTTAATAGTTCTAAACAGCACTTATAAGAGTGTAAAACTGAAATTTTCGGTATTTATTTCAGTTGTTCTGCCTATATCGAGTATGTATTTATCCTTAACGTGCCCAAAATTAGCAAAACCAAACACAGGGATATTCAATTCTTTAAAATGATAGTCAAAAACTTCTTTTAAAGGGAGAGATTCTTCTGGGAATTCAGCAACACAATTATTGAATTTTCCCAAAATAATACCATTGACGGCGTTAAAAACTTGAGCATCTCTGAGTTGTGTGAGCATTCGATCAACGATATAAGGTTCTTCGTTGGTTTCTTCTAAAAAGAGAATTTTACCTTTAAAATTCGGTTGATAGGAGGTCCCCAACATACTAGTTATAACGCTTAAATTACCTCCAAGCAATTTACCGGAGGCTTTGCCCTTTTTGTTGGAATATTGCTCAGCATCTCTTAACGTAATTAGGCGCTTAGCTTTTTGTTGTTTAAAGGCAGCGTCGAATTCAGAAAGTGCAAATTTGTTCCACGTGGAGTAAGCCATAGGACCATGATAGGTAATGAGTCCAGTTTCTTGTGTAATGTAATTAAGCAAACTCGTGAGATCCGAATACCCCATTATAATTTTAGGGTTTTGTCGGATCAAATCTAAATCAATTTTGGGCAGCATACGCGCACAACCAAAACCACCTCGTACAGCGATAAGACCTTTAATTTCCTGGTCGGCCATCAAAGCATGAAATGTAGCCACTCTTTCTTGATCACTCCCGGCCAAATATCCTTTTTGTTGATAGAGGTTGGGTGCTAACCTCACTTTGAAACCTTGATGTAAAAGAACAGTTTCTAATTTTTTGATGTGTTGCGGAGAAAATACCGCTCCAGCCGGAGCGAAGATGGCCAGCGTATCTCCCTTTTTTAATGGAGGGGGAGTCTGTGTGGGATGTTCTGAATACTTGGGTGAATTGCGCACAGCAGAAGTAAGTCCGAGCGCACCCAAACCCAATAAACTGTTGGCTATAAATCGTTTTCTATTCATGAATCTCTAACACGCAAATGTTACTATCAGGAGGATAAATGTAAAAGTGAACCGTTGCTTTAGAGTTTGAATGATAACCTGTAAAGTAACTCGCGGTGCTATCTTTTACCTCGTGCTCTATAATTAATTGCTTATAAATCTCTTTCTTCCATGCTTGCGTAGGGAAGAAGTATTGTGTTGTGTTTAATTTCTTTTCTAAAGGATAGTTTATTACAAAATTGCTATCCAAACCTATTTGAGTATAGGATTGCTCTAAAGTTGAATAATGGGCATGCGCCAAATCATCTAAAAAAAGCTGTTTACTTTCTTGGGCTAACTCTTCTGGAGGAGTAGTTCCACACGCCCATAATAGGTTACTTACGACTAAAATGTATATCGCCTTCTTCCACCAATGCATCACCTTTCATTTTTAAGAATAATTGAATCAAAGCTACTACATCTTTTTCGCAGTAACGACTTATTCTAGCAATATCTCCTTCTTCATAGAATACGCGGGCAACATCTGCACCACTGATATCATCTTTTGGCGTTGGTATACCAAAGATGTGACATAACAACGCGAGGGTTGTATAATGTTTGTAATCACCAAACTTCCACAGTTCCATGGTGTCGAGATGGTTTACTTCCCATGGTTTTTTACCAGCTATATCTAATGGAGGGGGTAGAGGAATTCCTAAAATCAACATTCGGCGAGCGATGAAAGGGAAATCAAATTCTTTAGCATTATGTCCGCAAAGTAAATGGTAAGGAGAACTAAAGTGTTCCATGAGCATATCTGAAAATTGCCTTAACAATGTTTCCTCGTCTTCATGGTCAAAAGATTTCATTCTAATTTGTTTACCCGTAGCTGTGTTCTTAACAAAGCCACAAGAGATACAAACTACCTTCCCGAATTCCGCATATATTCCAGCCCTATCGTAAACATCTTCTGGGGACATTTCAACTTCGCTTTCTTCTCCGTTAACCTCAACAGTTTTTGTTTTGTTTTGCCAAAAGTATTTTGTTTTGTTACCGAAGTGGTAGGCGCTATCTTCATCTAAATCTTCGTAACTGTAAGTTTGTGGAACGGTTTCAATATCTAGAAATAAAATTTTCTCTACGTTGACTTTATTGAGCATGTTGATCTTTTTAATGAAAGGTAAAAAAAATAATTAAAGCTAAATTATCTTTTTCTCCCTCAAAATAAAGGGGTAACTTATGGTAAACAATCAACCCTTACCTGTATGAATCAAATTTTAGGAAAAATAGGAGAAGACCTCGCCGTGGAATACTTGTTAAATAAAGGATACAAGTTAATTGATAGAAATTATCGTTTTGGTAGAAATGAGGTAGATATCATTGTTGCTGACGAAAATCAAATCATATTTGTTGAGGTAAAAACCAGAAATAACAATAATATTGGAGAGCCTTATCAGGCTGTGACAAGAAAAAAGCAAAGACAAATTATTAAAGTAGCACACAATTTTATTGTGGAAAATGAAGTTGAATTGGAGGCGCGGTTAGATGTTATTTCTATCGTTTTAAATCAAAAAGAAAAGAAGATAGAACATATAGAAGCAGCTTTTCATACAATTTAGCGTATATAATAAAGAAAGACATGCGTTTAAAAGAAACCTTTATAGCCATCATTAATAATTAATATCTTTGAAGAACTATAAAATGTAACCATGATAAAAAAGAGTTTCTTTTTATTCTTACTTAGCTGTGCAGGGATGTCCTTTGCACAAACACCTACACCAGGAAATGTCGGTACGGCAAATTTAACGGCTTGGTTTAAGCCCGATGCTTTGGCTAATGGAGATGTAACAACTTGGTCTACAAGTTTTCCAACAGGTGCAGCACAAGTTACCGTAACAGATGCGCAAGCGCCATACCCACAAGCCACGAATACCCCGGTGGGAAACGTATCGAATTATAATAAAACACTCCACTTTACGAACACCAACGCCATAACAGCTGCAACAGTTCAAGCGCTTGAAAACAATACAGCTGGTCTTTCTTTAATTGAAAATGGTAGTTCGGGAGATGAAGGAAGTTTTTTTTCAGCTCACTATATTCCTACCAATACACAGAACGACCATATGGTGCTCTACAATTCTGGAACAGATGGTATTCAGTTAAGAAACTTGGGAAATACAGGAAGACTTGCAATAGGATATACGCTGGGTACTTCAGTAAATGCATGTAGAGACTGGACCGAAGATTTTGAACCGGAGATTATTTCATACAAAGGAAATAGATCAACATTTAACTCCATGGATGCTTATCAAAGTTCATGGGAATACACAGGTGGTGTTGCTTCTCAATCTGGAGGAGGAGCAGGTCTTTATTTTGGAGTAAGAGCAAATGGTGGAGGTGCTTACACAAATAATTCTGGATTGAATGGATTTTTACATGAAGTAATCTTCTTTAACAGAGATTTAACCTTGTTGGAAATGAACAAGGTCCATACTTACTTAGCCATTAAATATGGTGTTACCCTATTGAATACTGGAGGTGGAACACAAGGTGATTATATTGCTACGGATGGAACAGTCATTTGGGATGCAAGTGATAACCCAGCTTACCACAACGATGTTATAGGTATTTCAAGAGATGATGATGAGGCATTATTGCAAAAACAGTCGCATGCTTTTGATGATAGTTACAGAATTTATTTAGCCAACTTGGCTGCTTCGAATGATGCGAATGGTGGGGCCTTTGCCGTGAATTTATCGCATGTAACCATGGGACAAAACCAAGGTAGTTATTGTGCGAGTCCTGCTTCAACTTTAGAAGCTCCTGCAGGAATTGGGGCGCGTTTCGAAAACGAATTTAAAGTAACCAAAACGAATTTTGCACAGGTCTTTAATTGGGATGTTAAAATGGACTCATGTTACGATATGAGTGGTATTGATATGACCAAATTAAGATTGTTAGTAGATACAGATGGTGATTTTTCAAATGCAACGATTTATCAAGACGGACAAGATGGTTTAGCTTTTTCTTATGCCAATGGATACTTTACCATTGAAGGTATTGGAGATTTAGTAGTTCCGAATAACTCTACGCGATACTTAACACTTGCTTACAATGAACCTGAAGTTGTATTAACGCCAGATACAAACACAATTTGTGAAGGTGATACCGTAACCTTTACCATTTCTATTACAGGTACAAACGTTCCCGTTGATTTTGAATATACTGATGGAACGGATACTACCTTAATTCAAGGGGCTGTAGATGGGGATATTTTTGAGGTATACCCTATTGTTACAACTACCTACGAACCGATTGGGTATGTAAATATTTTGAAATGTTGTACAGCTCCTGGTCAAACAACAAATTCAACGATTGTTGTAAATCAACGACCTATTGTTCAAGCAACAGCATCAGACTCTGTGTTGTGTGATGGAGATACAACCATACTTTCTGGTGTGGGAGCTTCTATTTATACATGGGATAATGGTGTGGTTGATGGCGCTGAGTTATATCCAACGGCGACCAATACTTATACGGTTATAGGAGAAGACCAAAATGGATGTTTAGATACTTCAAGTGTAATCGTAGTTGTTAACCCTAACCCTGTAGTAGCTGCAAATGCCTCTGCAACAGTTTTATGTTTGGGAGATAGCACTTTACTTTTTGGATCTGGAGCGGTGAATTATTTCTGGGACAACAACGTTGTAGATAGTACTTATAACACGCCACAGGTAACTACACTTTATCACGTTTTGGGGGTAAACCAATTCGGTTGTGTAGATACAGCGAGTATAGAAATTACCGTGAACAACTTACCTAATGTGGTTGCCAACACTACAGCAGATGCAGTTTGTGAAGGTGACCCAGTAACCCTTTTTGGTGCTGGAGCAACGATTTATAATTGGGATTTGGGTGTAACAGATAATCAATCATTTGTTCCTCAAGTTTCCAACATGTATCATTTAACGGGTACAGATGACGATGGATGTGTAAACTACGACAGCGTTTTTGTTGAAGTATATCCAGCGAGAACGGTGAGTGTAGGACCTGATACGGTGATTTGTCCGCAGGATCCAATTATGATTACTACTGACTCTGTATTTACTTCTTACCAATGGTCAAATGGATCAACGAGTCAAACAATCACATCTACTTATCAAGGAACCTATAGCGTAGAAGTAACCGATGAATACGGGTGTACATATACAGATGCCATGGTCGTTACCTTCTCTACAGAATGTTATCCGGCGATTTATGTACCCAATACATTTACTCCAGACGGTAATGAACACAACAATACCTTAATTGTACGTGGAGACTACATTGAAAATTTTGAAATGTGGATTTATGATAGATGGGGTAACTTGTTGTACAATTCTAGAGATATCAATGCAACATGGGACGGGGCTAATTCTTTAGGTCAACCTATGAAGTCGGGTACTTACGTGTACAAAATCATGTACTCTATCGAAGACGAAGAAGATAAAAATTATACACTTACAGGACACATTAACCTGTTGAGATAATTAGGCTGTTCCCCAATAATCTTGGGGACGGGCCTTCCCTTCAAATCCTCAATACGAAAAGTTTTCATACAACCCCTTTTGAGGGCTTCTTATGTCGCCCTAAAAATGCGGTATTCAATACTTTTTGTATTTCCGGGTTTTTCGTTCTGTCCCTAACAGAAATTAAGACCCATTATTAACTCAAAACAGCCTCTATCACCTCTATGGTCTTCAATTGTGTAAAGTTGTCTAAATGATAGCTAAAATAGCTGATAAGGTTCTGTAAGAGTTGTTTTCTTTCCCGTTTAGGAATCTCTAAAGCCAATTGACTTAGTTTGTCGCTATTGCGAAGCATTAAATTCAAATAAACAATACTCTCGTCGTAAATGTATTTATGTCCAAGTGGTTTAAAGGCACAAATCTTACCTTCTTCAACATCAAAATAAGCGGCTTGTTCGTGTTCACTTTCTGGATAAAAACCGAGAAGTTTAGAAAATTCTAGTAAATAGTAAAGGGGATAATTGGTATACTCATCACTGCTGTTGAGCCACAACATTTCATCTTTTATAAAATGAAAAAAGCTAGGGTCTTTTACTTCTTGAATGATGCTTTTAGTGGCCACTTCGGCCATAAAAAACAACAAGCTAGATTTCACCGGGTGCATACACAATTCCTGAAAATTATACTCTGCTTGTATACCCGAAATTTTACCCAAACTACTATCATTTCGTTTGTAGCAAGTAATTTCACTGATGCTTAAAGGAAAGAGAATGTTGGCATTTTTCTTCTTAGCTCCTTGGAAAATAAAGTCTTGAATTCCTTCTTCTAAGGTGAAGAATTTTAAGATTAAACTACTTTCGGAGTAATCCGTTTTCTTTAAAAGAATACCCGTTAAATTTTTCTTCATCTTAATTGATAAAAACGACCTTACCTACCTTTCTGCCTTTTCCTTCTTTAGGGGTGGTCCAGATGAGGTAAACTCCCGTTGATGCTCGCTCTCCGTTCAAGGTCTTACCATTCCATGTGGCTGTTCCTCCATTACTCGTCGTAGAGTAAACTAAGTTTCCAGCAACATCTGTAATCCTTACTGCTGAGTTATAGGCTATTCCTTGAATTGTTATAGGACCCTCAAACTCTGGTCTTACAGGGTTGGGGAATACGACTACGTTTTCATACTGACTATCACCAAAAGTTGCATCACTTCTGTAAGAAACGAGCCCATTATCTGTAGCTATAAAAACCTCTCCGGTATTCTGATCAACAGTAATATCTAAAATAGCATTAGAAACGAGCGGACTATTAGATGTATTAAATTCTCGAATCACTTCCAATCCATTTTCAGAGAATAAAAACACCCCTGAATTTTCAGTCCCTATCCATTTACGATTTGCTCCGTCTATAGCAATATCTGTGATGTAAACATTCTTTAATATCTCTTCAGCATTTTCTTCGAATTGCTTTACTAAATTCTGGAAATTATAGTCTCCAAGGTCTGCATCAAAAATGCCAGCAGTACTGTATAATATGCGCAAACCATCTGGTGATCCAACCCATAGCTCATTGTCAAAATCAACCACCATGGCAGATATCTGATCAGAGGTTAAATTACCATTCGTCTGGCTTGTTCCCAATATTTTGTATTCATCGTCCGAAGTATCCATCAAATCTATTCCTTCGTCAAAGGCTACTACTCCGGTACCTGTAACCGCAAACCATTTTACACCATTGTAATCGATTACCAAGTCGCGTGTATATTTATTCGCCACTGAAGAAGGTAGTTGAAATTCATACCACTGACCATCTGCCGTATATGCCTTCAAAGGTTTTGAACTTAAGCTATTGAGTATCCAGAGTGTCCCGTCATTATCAAAGGCCATGTCAGAAATATAGCTCCAATTATTACCGAGAGATGACCATTCTAGATAACTACTGTTAGGGGTAAACGTGTCTGTAATTGTTGTACCATTTTCTGTAATAAGCAAGGGAATTTTAGAATAAGTACCAAATGCAATTCGGTCTGAATTATAAGGGTCAACCGCTACAGATATGATATCCCAATATCCCTGAACATCCATTAAGTCTTGATTTCCTGGATTAAAGTTTTGCCATTGTTCATCCTGAAAAGTATAAGCACCGTGTCTTTTAAACGAAGGACCTATTCCGTCCAATTGTCCACCCGCAACTGCTAACTTTCCGTCTCCCCAATCTAAGGCAACCGCCAGTTTGTTAAAAGGTCCATCAAAACCTAAGATTTCACTATTGAAAGAATTTGTAGCACGAACAAAACCGGTGTTGTTATCTGCAATGTAATATTGTCCATCGATAAAAAGCACACCTCTAGAAGAAGGATAAACTTGATTAACGTATTGGTATAAGTTTTCAATTTGCGTGAGGTTTTCATCGTAAACAAAGGTTCCACCCTCCATGCAAACAGCCATTCTATTTCCAGAAACACTGATTTGATTAATCTCTCGTTGGTCTAAAAAACTATTACCAGAGGACAAAATTAGAAGAGAGTCTTCTTCATAATTTTGGTGGTCAAAAACTACGTATTGTTCATCTGCAAAAACTACGATTTGCTCATATTTTCCATTGGCACTGTAGTCTGCCAATCGCGTATCTACCGACCATTGTGCAGGGTCGGCAAGAAAAGGGTTACTCAGTGCTCCTGTATAAAGTTTATCTTCTGTTAAAGCGAAAAGCGTATCGTTATAAAAATCAACATCTACAATAGCTTGATTACCTCCGGTAGGGTAGTAAGTGTCTATAACCTCCAAGTTTTCTGGATCGAATACTACTATTCCAAACCCTGTAGCCATGTATACAATATCGTCGAACACTTCAATGGAGTAGATAGATTTGTCTCCAGTAATATTGGCATTTAAAATGTAGGGAAGGTTAATGGTTCGTTCTCCTTGCAATACATCTATATTTCCTGTTTCGTAACCAATAAAAAGTTGTTGGGTTTTCTTGTGGAAACCTATAGCGCTCAACTCAATTTCTGAGAGGTAATCAATCTTATCTCTTCGGGTAACTTCATTTGCCGTTAAGTCATAACTCAATAAAGCATTGTCGTACATTACATGAACATTTTGTTCATCTCCAGCTATTGCCACGGCATTGTTAGAAGGTATATGTAAACGCCACTCTCCCATACCAACTTGTGCAGAAGACAACGTGATACTGAAGAGAGAAAATAATGCAATTAACTTTTTCATTAAGTTGGTTTTGTATAATGTATTACTCAAACGTGGGGATTGTAAAAATATTTGAAATCTTCATCTATCCGAA
>NZ_JAWWCF010000106.1:0-10489 GCF_033720595.1 Lishizhenia sp.
GTTTAAAACTCCCCCATAGGCAAATGCTTAAAAGAAAATCCTTTTTCATTGTAGACCGTTTTGAAAAGGTGAGGATAGTAGTTGTACATCTCTTGGTTCATCAATAATAAAGGTACATCGGCAAACGTTCCATGGAACTTAGTGTACTCCATAAATTGTTCCTCTCCAATAAAAGCTTGCAGTAAAGCATCCTTTTCACCGTCAAAATCCAAAGGTTCAACTTTGGCTATTCTACATACTCTTGTATCAAAGGTGGGACTACATTTTACCCATTTCCCTTCTATGTAAAGTTCAACAAATCCGTGGAAAGCAATCTCCTCATGTCTTAAATAATGCATGAGTTTTTCAACCCCAATGTGATTGATCACATTTGCGTAACCAAGTTTAGTAGGTATTCCAAGTGCACGGGCACCCGCAGCCATAACAATACATTTTTCAACACACCAAGCTCTTTTTTTTGTTAAAATTTGACTTGCCTTTAGCGCCTCAGGGGTAAGGTCTAGGTGGTAGGGGTCGTACAAAAAAGCATCTCTAACCTTATAATACAACTGTACCGCTTTTTCTTTATCGCTTGATAATGAACGTAGGGGAGCTATAAAATTTTGAAGCGCTTCATTTTCAAAATCTAAAAAAGGAGTGGATGCTAAATATTCCTGCATAAATTAAACTTGGTTGCTACAAATATAGAAGACTTCTGCTTTTGATTCTGCTTCTAAAAAGTAAGATACATATCCTAGATTACCTTTTCTTTTTTAATACATTTAGCTTTCACTTCAATTGAGAACACCTTTTAATTTTGAGCATATAGATGGCCCTAAAAATAGACACACAAAAACTCAATACCGTATCGCCTAAGGATACGCTTACTTTCTTAAGTAAAATACGCCTCGGCATTTTCGGAAAGCAAAAACCAGATCTATTTACACGTATCATTTTTTTTATTAATGTATTGGGGTTTTTCGTGTTTTTTTGTTGGGCTGCTATTAGTTATGTAGCCATTGCCTTAAATGATTTGATTCAAAAAAGTAAACAAATCAGTGTAGAAGATATTGTAATTAAAAGGGGAGAAGAGTTAGGATTTGATAAAGGGGAAATCTTTTTAGAAAATTTCAAACAATTTCAGTTTTTAGATATTTTTATCTGGGTTGGATTATTCTGTGGTTTAGTATTCCTGTATCGTAAGAAAGCTATCTATGCTTTATTCTATTTTGGAGCATTAATACTTCATTTTTTATTGATGTTCTATTTGTTAGGAATGGATTACATTCTTAATGATATTTCCATGTTCGATAAAGTAGCTTACGCAGTAATGTTATTCCCCACTTTACTTTATTTCTTCTTATTGAAAAAAGAAAAAACAGACGAAATTAAATATGATGAATAGCTTGAAACAATTCCCCTTGTTTGGTTTGGGGACGTATAAATTATTGGGTGATGAATGTACCAAAGCCGTTGAGTTTGCTTTGGAAAATGAAATTACATTAATTGACACAGCGTCTTTTTATGGGAATGAAGAGGAGATAGGAAATGCGCTTAAAAACTCTACTGTGGATAGGGATAACTATAACGTAGTTACCAAAATATGGACAGATGAAATGCGCGAAGGGAATGTAGAAAAAGCTTTGATGCGCAGTTTAAAAAAGCTCCAGACAGAATTCTTAGATGCATACTTAATTCATTGGCCTGTGGTTAACAAATGGGAAAAGTCCTTTGAACAGATGTTGCGTTTTCAGGAGGAGGGTGTCATCAGAAAAGTAGGGGTGTGCAATTTTAATATTGAACATCTAGAAAAAGTAAAACAAGAGTTTGATGTTTATCCTTTCTTAAACCAAGTAGAAATGCATATGCAGTTTCAGCAAGACGAAATGCAAGTATATTGCAAAGAGCATGGAATACTGGCCCAAGCTTGGCGTCCGTTAATGAATGGAACAATTGGTGAGGTTGAGGTGTTAAAAGAAATAGGAAGAAAATATGAAAAAAGTCCTTACCAAGTAATTTTGAGATTTTTTACTCAAAAAGGAGTAGGGGTGATACCAAAATCGAGCAAACAGGAAAGAATTTTAGAAAATTCGTCAATATTTGATTTTAATCTAACTGATGATGAGGTGATTGCAGTCTCCGCTCTAAATAAGGATTTACGCACAGGACCAGATCCTTTGACCTTCGATTTTTAACATTTGTTAATAGAACAATTTACCCGTGAAGTTGTTACCTTGGTAAATAAATTGTATTTTTGTAAGGAAATTTAGATTTAGTCGTCTAAGTAACGATAAGAATTAAAAGAAGTAGCGATGACAACAGAATTAACAAAATTATGGCATATAGATTCAATCAACTTGTTTGAGGGAATTTCGTTTGAGGATAAAAAGAAAATTGAGCAGCTTACTTCGACTAGGAAATTGAATAAAGGAGAATATGTTTTCTTCCCAGATGATTCATCAGGAGATATTTATTTTTTAGCCAGTGGTAGGATTAAGCTTGGAAAGCACTCTTCAAATGGTAAAGAAAATATCAAAGCAATTATCTATGAAGGAGAAATGTTTGGAGAATTGAGTTTACTAGAGAAAAATCCTTCTTCTAAAAGAGAAGACTTTGCCATGGCAATGGACGAAGATTCTATCGTTTGTACTATCTCTCAAGACAACATGCAAATGTTATTGAAAGAGCACCCTGTTTTAAATGAAAAAGTAATGAAACAAGTTACCAAACGTTTGAAACGTACAGAGAAAAGAATGGAATCTTTAATGTTCAAAGATGCCAGAACCAGATTAGTCGATTTCATTAAAGAGTTAGCAGCAGATTTAGGAAAACCTGTTGGACACGAAATCTTGGTAAAACATAAATTAACGCATCAGGAGATTGCGAGCATTACAGCAATATCAAGACAGAAGGTAACTACCTTATTAAATGAATTGAAAAACGAGGATAAAATTCACTTAGAAAGAAAATCACTTCTAATTAGAGATCTTTCTGATTTGAAATAAGAAATATATTCTCAACAACTTATTACCTTTGCATCCATGATGCAAAGGTTTTTTTTTGAAATTTCCTACAACGGTACACCTTATTATGGATGGCAAGTTCAGCCCAAACAAATCAGTGTACAGGAAACTCTTGAGCAAGCGCTCTCAAAATTAAATAGCAAAAGGCATGTGAAAGTTGTGGGCTGTGGAAGAACAGACACCGGGGTACATGCGCATCATTATATTTTTCATGCCGATTTACCCCAGCATTTTAAAGACATGGAACAGCTTAAATATAAGCTCAATAAAATGCTACCACCTTCTATCGCCATACATACTATTTTTCCTGTAAAGGAAGAAGCGCATGCGCGTTTTGGAGCAACCAACAGAACCTATAGATACTTTATTCGTCAAGAAAAAAATCCTTTTGAAGTTCATACCTCAACCTACTTCCCCAAAGAATTAGATATAGAAGCCATGAACAAAGCTGCCGTGCATTTGTTAGGCAGAAAAGATTTTACTTCTTTGTCTAAATTACACACCGATGTAAAAACAAACATTTGCGACGTTCGTAAAGCCCATTGGTTTAGAGAAGAAAATGGAATGTTGGTATTCGAAATTAGTGCAGATAGATTCTTACGAAATATGGTAAGGGCAACTGTTGGGACTCTTCTGGATGTCGGTTTGGGGAAGATTACTCCTGAAGATATTCCCTTGATTTTGAATGCGAAAGATAGGGGGGAGGCGAAAATATCAGCTCCTGCAGATGGACTATATTTGTGGAAGATAGAATATGATTGGGAGCAAATAAAATTGTAAATCAATCGATTTATAATTGATTGTATCCTTTCATCACTTCCTGTTATTCCATTCAGGGAAATAAGAAGTAGCTTTATAAAAAAAACAAGAGATGATAAAAAGCAAGGCTTTATTTTTACTTGTATGCATCGGTTGGTTATCAAGTTTTTCTATAGCTCAAAATGTTACAGTTTCTGGTAGTATTACTGATGCCACCAATGGGGAAGATATTTTTGGTGCAAGCGTAATTGTAAAAGAGCTTGAAAATACTGGAGCAACAACAAATGTTTACGGATTTTATTCGTTGAGTTTACCAAAGGGGAGCTATACTCTTATTTATAGAGCCCAAGGGTATGACCCTATTGCCAAAGCTGTTGACCTTGATTCTAACCTTACCTTAAATATTCAATTGAATGTTCCTTCAGATGTTCAAGATTTAGAGGAGGTTGAGATTCAAGCCAAAAGAGATAATGATAATGTTACGGGGGCGCAAATGAATGTTACCACCTTAGATCCGAAAGATATAGAAACATTACCGGTTCTTTTTGGAGAAAAAGATGTTATGAAAACCCTTCAATTAACTCCTGGTGTAAAAGGTGCTGGAGAAGGAAATGCAGGGTTTTATGTAAGAGGTGGAGGTACAGATCAAAACCTGATTTTACTCGATGAGTCTACCGTATATAATGCCTCTCACTTACTAGGTTTTTTCTCTGTGTTTAACTCAGATGCCATTAAAGATGTCTCATTGTACAAAGCCGGAATACCCGCAAAATATGGAGGTAGAGCCTCTTCTGTGATGGATGTGGTAATGCGAGATGGTAATAACAAAAAGTTTCAAGCTAGTGGTGGACTGGGGTTAATTTCATCTCGACTAACCCTAGAAGCTCCCATCGTAAAAGAGAAAGGTTCATTCATTGTTTCGGGAAGAAGAAGTTATTTGGATTTATTTCTAAAACTATCCAATGACCCTCAAATCAATTCAACTTCTTTATTCTTCTATGATTTAAATGCCAAAGCAAATTATAAAATCAACGATAAAAATAGAGTATTCATTTCCGGTTATTTTGGAAAGGATGTGTTTGCTTTCTCTGATGAATTTGGTTTTGATTGGGGAAATACAACAGGAACAGTAAGGTGGAATCACATCGTTAATGATAAGTTATTCTCGAATACCTCTTTAGTTTTTTCAAATTTCAATTATCAGTTTACTATTGGTCAAGGAGATGAGAGTTTTGGTGTAGTTTCATCTATCCAGGATTACAATTTGAAACAAGACTTTTCTTATTTTATCAATAAAAACAATACAATGATGTTTGGTTTAAACGCTATGCATCACACTTTCAGTCCGGGTCGTTTAGAAGCTTCTACGGATGATTTTGGGTTCAATGAAATTGAGCTTGACCCACGAAAAGCTTTAGAGTTTGGGTTGTATGTACAAAATGAACAGAAAATAGGGAATCGCTGGTCTTTAATGTATGGTTTACGTTATTCGGGCTTTAACCTAATTGGTTCAGGAACTGCTTATGAATTTGATGAAATAGGAGACTTGGTGCAGCAAACTGAATATAATAATGGTGAATCGATGGCTTACCACCAAGGTTTAGAACCACGTTTTTCTGCAAGTTTTATTCTAACGGAAGTAAATTCTATCAAACTAGGGTTTAATAGAAACTATCAATACATCCATCAGTTGAGTAATGCAACTACAAGTGCGCCGACAGATGTGTATGTACCCTCTTCAAACAATGTGAAACCTCAAATTGCAGACCAGATTGCTGTAGGTTATTACCACAACTTTAGAAAAAACATGTTCCAAACTTCTGTTGAGACGTATTACAAAGCCATGCAAAATCAAATTGATTACAGACCAGGGGCAAGTTTAATTTTTAATGAATTGGTAGAAGGTGAATTAGTTTACGGAGATGGTCAGGCCTATGGAGTTGAATTTCAATTGAAAAAAGTAAAAGGGAAATTCACTGGATGGTTGAGTTATACTCTTTCTCGTTCTTTGAGACAGTTTGACGACATTAATAATGGAGAGAAATTCTCTGCTCGTCAAGACAGAATTCACGACATTTCTGTAGTGATGATGTATAAGGTGAATGATAAATTGGCGTTAAGTGGAAGCTTTGTATACTATACAGGAGATGCGGTTACATTTCCGTATGCCAAATACGAAATTGAAGGATATACAGTGGGGTATTATGAAGAAAGAAATTCCTACCGTATGCCGAATTATCACCGTTTAGATTTAGGGCTAACTTGGTACTTTAAGGAAAGACCAAAGTTTGATCACAACCTTAATTTCTCGGTGTACAATGTATATAACAGAGAGAACGCTTATGCCATTACTTTTAGAGAGAATGAAGATACAGGTGCTACAGAAGCAGTTCAAACAACTTTGTTTAAAATAGTTCCAGCAATTACTTACAATTTTAAATTTAAATAGATGAAAAGATTAATAGCCTTAGGAAGTTTAGTGTTGGTCTTTGCTTCTTGTCAGAAAGTTATAGATGTAAATTTAAATGAGGCAGCCCCACAGGTTGTTATTGAGAGTAATTACTATGCGTCTGGTGACAGTGTAGTGGCTAAATTGAGTTATACTTCTAATTACTTTTCAAACGAAGATTCTGAGAAAATTGCCAATGCAAGTGTTACAATTACAGACCCACAAGGAGTGCCTACAGTTTTGAATAATGCAGGAAATGGAAGGTATGATTTATTCAATTATACTCCGCAATACAATGGAGACTACAATTTAGAGGTTCAACTCGATGGAGTTACTTATTCGGCAAATTCATTTTTAAATGATGTTACACCTTTAGACTCTTTACCCTATCAGTTTATTCCTCAAAGTATTTTTGGAGATTCAGGTTATGTATTGAGCATGTCTTTAACAGATCCAATTGATGAAGCAAATTATTGGAGAGCCATTAGAGTTTCTAGTGATACTGTAAATGATAATGAGGATGAAATCTTTTTGTTTGATGATGAATTTGTAAATGGAAATGTCTTCCAAATACCATTCTTTGCCGACCGATATGCGGTAGGAGATACTATCTTTGTAGAGTTGCGTAGTTTGGATAGAGTTACCTACGATTATTACACAGAATTAATTAGTGTTTTAGGTGGTAATTCAGCAGCTCCAACTAATCCGACAACAAATTGGAACAACAATGCTCTGGGTTATTTTGCCGCATGGGGAAGAGATACTTTGAGCGTAGTAATTGAAGAATAGAAATGGATCAGTTTAAGGATTTTCCTGAAAATAGTAGAGTTTGGTTGTATCAAACCAATAGAGCATTAAGTGCTACAGAGGTAAATTATGTTGATGAAAAATTGAAAGCATTTACCAAAGAGTGGGCTGCACATGGAAAACAGTTGTGGGCCACTGCAGCCATAGTTAATCCTTATTTCGTAGCAGTTGTTGTGGATGAAAGTATCACGCCTCCTAGTGGATGTTCTATCGATGCATCTGTGAAATTTTTAAAAGAATTAGGTGCTGAGTTGGAAGTGGATTTTTTCACACGTATGCAAATCACCGTGGAGGAAGAAGGTAAAATACGCCAAATTCCTTTCCAGGAATTATCAACACAAAACAATGCCAAGGAGTTATTAATATATGACGCTTTGGTTGATAACCTTAAACAATTACGCGGGCAATGGCCACTTCCTGTAAAAGAAAGTAGTCTAAAACAACTGGTGGAAAACTAGTAGTATTTTAATTTAGATTTATTCTTAATAAATTAGTGAAGTGTTTATATTTGCAGCATGAATGTTTTAATCGCAGATAACAATGATTTGATTCGTGTAGGCTTACAAACTGTCCTGGCTTCAACCGTTGGAATCCAAGTTGTGGCAGAGGCTTCGTCGAATGAGGAATTGTTAGAGCGTGTAAAGGCATTTGACATTGATGTAATTCTTATTGATTACACATCTCCAAAATTTTCTATAGATATTATCCCTCAGCTTTTGGGAGAAAAAAAGAACTTGAGATTTGTTGCAATAACACCCGATCAAAGTGCGCAAACGGTTGTACATGCTTTGCGTTCGGGAGTAATGTCGCACATCAAAAAAGATTGTGATATCACAGAAATTATCAACTCTGTACAAGAAACAGGAATAGGGAATCAATTCTTTTGTGGACAGATTCTTGAAACGATTCAAAAGGCAAATATCGATGTTGAGGATATTAACCTAGAAAACTTTTCATGTGAGCCTGTTATTTTATCAGAAAGGGAATTAGAAATTATCGTGAAAATAGCAGAAGGTTTCACCAATGCTCAGATTGCAGAAATGCTTCATTTAAGTACGCATACAATCAATACACATCGCAAGAATATTATGGCCAAATTGGGGGTGAAAAATACGGCGGGTATCGTTATGTACGCTGTGAAATCTGATTTGGTGAGTCCGAATAAATTCTTGTTTGCCTCGGATAGTTAATCACCACAAATCACTTAAATCAAGGTCCTTAATATATTCACTGAGTATTTGTTTATTGCTTTGAACTTCTATCCATTGGACATGGTTTAAACTGATGATTTGCCAAAGTTCAACGTAATATCCATTGTATATAAAAAGATATACTCTATGACTAGGTGTTGACCTTACGCCAACATAATCGCCGGCATTTTTCAGGAGTTCCAATCGCTCCTCAAGTCTTAATTTTCTGAATTCTCTTTCGCTGTACATACACCTAACAACAATTTATAAATAAATTTTTGAACCCTTTTGATGCAGAGTTGTACTTTTAGGTGTGATGAGGAAGATAATTTACATATTGTCCATTTTTAACGTCTACTTTTTCAGCTTTTCACAGCAGAATGAGTTGGAGTATAAAAATAAGAATACGATATCTAATCAGGTAGAGAAAAAGGAAGTTGAACCGGTTCAAGATGAAACGACTGAATTTTTCGATAACAATCGTTTAAACCAAGCGTTTGAAAGTGCTAAAAGTGAATTTAGCCTCCAATATAAATTGTTGCAAACGCAAACTTCAAAAAAGAGTTTTGATCAAAAAGAACGCGAAGTTTTAGATAAACAGTTAGCGGTGATGGCGCTGACGGGTAAGTCTACATTTGAGTATAACTTTTACAGTTATTTGGCGGGTAATTACGATACTGACAAATTCGATTATTTGGAAAAAGCAGCTTTTTTATCTCCAGGTAATTCAGAGGTGTGGGAAGAGATGCTCGGGTATTATTACATCATGAATAATGAGCTGAAAGCTCAAACCTACTTAAAGTTGTTGAAACAGAAGGAAGTTTATGACAGGAGTTTAATTGACTATGCCAAAGATGTTTTAAAGTCTGTAGAAAATGGTGTGTTACTTACGCATGGAGAAAGAGATACTTATCCATTACTAATCGCTAACGAAGAATTAGGGCTAGATGTTGAAATCATAAATATTGATTTTTTAACGAGTGATACATATAGACAAAGTTTGAGAGAGAAAGATTATGTACTACCAGAAGGGCAATTCATCAATACTGTTTACGTGAACATGTTTTTAAACTTAAATAGTGATAAAAAGATACACGTAGCCATGACCTTACCGAAAGATTATCTATCATCACTCAATGAAAAGCTAGCCACTAAGGGGTTGACATACAGGTTTAACGAAGAGGTGAGTTACAAAGTCAATCAAAAAATATGGAATTCTCTTGATAAGGTCATCTTAAAGAAGGAGAGTAGATTGGCGCAAAGCTTGAGTGCTAATTATATTCCTTTATTAAAATTTCTATATGAGGCTGAAAAGAATGAAGAGCTGAAGAAGAATTATAAGGAACAAGTTAAGGTAATACTTAAAGGAATAAATAGAGAAGATCAATTGAATACGTTGCTGGATTCTGAAAAATGAGATTGTTTAAAAGAGATTTTAGTGCATTGAGTGATGAGGAGCTCGTTGTATGGATGTCCAAAGGGAAAAAGGTTGCCTTTGATCATTTATACGAACGATATGCTGCTGCTATGCATTACTTTTTTCAACAAAAACTTAAAAAAGACAAAGAGAAAGCAGAAGATTTTGTACACGATTTATTTGCCAAATTAATCCAGAAACCAGAATCCTTTGATCCGGAAAGAGTCTTTAAAACATGGTTGTATTCAGTGGCCAATAACATGGTGAAAAATGAATACAAAAAGATGCAGGTTCGTTCCAATACTCAAAATGGATTAGAAGACGACTATGGAATTCTCGATGAGAGTAGAGGTAGTCTGGAAATTTTACATTGGCAAAATTTTGAAGAAAAATTAGAGGGTGTTATCGAAGATCTGGATGTGAAACACAGCGAGGTTTTCCAATTGAGGCATTTGCAAGAGATGAGCATTAAGGAAATTGCAGAAGTACTTTTGATAAATGAAGGAACGGTTAAATCTAGATTGTTTCATGCCCACAAAAAGGTAGCAGAGAGGATGAAGGAATTTGATCCTAAAAATAGGAGGTAAAGAATGAAAGAAGAATTAGATCATATCATCAAGCATAAAAATTACCGCGACTTAAGTGGTGATGAGTTGCGTTTGTTAGAGAAAGAAGGAATATCTAAGGATGATTTTATCTCGCTTAAATTGTTCTTTCAGCAAATGGAGATAGATAAATCAGAACGTCTTGAGAAATTGGAATCGGTTAAGGCAAAGTTGGATGATTTGTTTGAAAAGAAACACGGAAAAGGAGGATTAACGCTTTGGAAGAACAATAAAGCTTTCTACGCTCAGCCTATTTTACA
>NZ_JAWWCF010000107.1:0-10323 GCF_033720595.1 Lishizhenia sp.
ATTTGATTCAATAAAGGATGCGAACTCAAACTGTTTTCTATAAAACTCGAAGCAAAGGCGTTTCCATATCCACCCACGATATCTCCCAAGTTGTAAATATCTGCTCGGTTGGCTAACATATCCGGAATCTGGAATTTACCTCCACTCTCCGTGTAAGGGTTACCCGCCATAATAACAGCTACCTTTTTCCCTCTAAAGTCATAGGTTTTGGGCTGACCTTCGAAGACACCTTCTATCTTACGTTGTCCATCCGCTAAAGAGATGAACTTTTGTAAAAATACAGGACTACAGTGCTGAATATCGTCCAAGTAAATCATTACGTTATCTCCCATTTCAAAGGCCAAGTTCAACTTCTTAAGCTCTTGAGCTGCCGCTGTTGAATCCGCTTGTTTAGGATCTAAACTTGTTACTTCGTGTCCGATAGAAGGACCATTGATCTTCATAAAAATCAATCCCAATCTATTGGCGATATACTCCATCAAGGTTGTTTTACCATATCCTGGAGGAGAAACCAATAAAAGCATACCCATCAAGTCCGTACGCTTGTTAGCACCTACCGCTCCAATTTGCTTGGCAAGGTTGTCACCCACAATTGGTAAATACACCTCATTGATCAATTGGTTACGTACAAAGGAGTTCATCACTTTCGGTTCCAATTCATTCAGGCGCAATTCTTTGGCATAAAGATCTACCAATTCCTTCTTGCGGTGTTGTAAGCTTTCAAAATCACGTTGATAAACCGCAATAAAGTTTTCTATTTGCGGAAACAAGTCTGCTAGATTTACCTGGGCCTTCCCTCCTTCTATGGTAGAATGATCTCCCTTCAAACCTTCAATTTCTATGTTCGGAACAGGAATTACATTTTCTTCTCCTATGTTTTTAGACAAGAGCAAGGCACTCAATTCTGCAGCATGTTTGTAGCCCAAGTTTTCCAAAGCATTTTGCAACATTTGATAATAGTGAAAGAGCTTATTTGGAGCTACATTATCCAATATCAAAGACTTTCTCTTCTTTACTAAATGCCCGTAATCTTCATAGGCTTTAGAACTAATCACAAAGTGATCATCGTAGAGTAATTCTTGTGTTAAGTAAGCTGCGACTTCTTTAGTAAGATGAAGATATTTCTTCGGAAGGATTTCTGAAAGTCGTGCAAACAACTCCTCTTCTACCTGTGTAAAGGTATGTGTATCCAAGACTTCATTCACCAAACGATTCACTTGTATAAGCGCTTCCAATTCACCTTTAAAATCAGCATGTATACTCATCCAAGCCACGCGAGCCAAAGCTCTTACTTCTTGGTTCACAAAGATGTTTGGATTTAATTCTCCCTGCTTTATAAAGGCTTGTAAATACAACAAAGCATCTGCATCGTGTACACCTTTGATGTAGTTTTCTTTGTAGCGGGGTGACATAAAAGTTCTCACCTTCTCCAGCAACTCCTCCTCGGTAAGCTTTACCAATTCTTGACTCCCAAAAGTTTTGAACATCAAATAAGCGAGGTATGCACCTCTGTAAACCTCATCATTTTCTGAAATAAGAGAAGATGTCCAAATCTCCTTATGTCCATTCAGTACCTCATCTTCTACTTTCTTAAAGAAGTTAGTTCCCGTGATGTGGTAATACATAGCATCTCCTCTTTGAATGAGGGTTAGACCTAATTTTTGTTTATTGGTTAAGAATTGATGATTACCAAATTGAATTACATCATCTCCATTGGCAAAAAGCTCTTTTTTATCTTTTAACGATCGAAGTGCATTTTCTTTTAATGACTTCAATTGAGCGGCAACATCATCTGCTTTTACCGTGTCTCCGAGTTCAATTAAATCTTCAACCGTATTCCTCACCTTCTCTACCATCAAGTCTGAGGCATAATAGGCTTGAATTTCAGCATCTTCCTTAAAGGTTTTGAGTTTATTCTCTACGGTTTTCAGCAGTCGTTTTGCTCCTTCTTCAAGTTTTGTAGTTCTTCTACCACGTTGTTCTTGCAGATAGATCTTACGGTTTTCAAAAGCTTCATAAATAGACTCTCTTTTCTCTCCCACCTGATCTACAAACTCATCAAAATCTACAAATTTGCTTTCCAACTCTTCTAGCTGAACCATGAGTTTATTCATGTATTCATCCGCTTTTTCTTCTGTAGAACTCAAGTCTAAGAAATTAACTACGGACTGAGAAATCAAGGTCAACTGCGCTGCAAACTCGGCCTTTCCTTCTACCAGAAGCAATTCCTTCTTCTTGTTCTTTAAACTAGCTGAACAGGTATTGAATTTTGCATATACCGCAGAAATTTGATCAATGATTTGTGTAGATTTTGTAACATCCTCTATGCGAAGATTCCCTACTATCTCTATCAACATCTCTAATTTTTTGGCGGTAGAAATGATTTTATCCTCTAAATTCTTAGCATCAAAACTCTTGGTTAATCCTTGAATTTCTCCATTGATTTCTTCTACCTTTTCTTCGTATACCTCCAAGGCTTCCGGTCGAATTAAGAAGGAAATACAATTCTTAGAAAGTTCTTCGGTTTGCTGGGTGATTTCTGCCTCAAGTGCTTCAATCTCCTCTAAATTGGCATAACGCAAATCTTTTAAAGCAACAACTTGACCTTTAATACCGCGTAACTCTGCCAAATTATCTACATAAGAGGTAATCGTTTTCCCTCTAAAATATTTAGAGTTCTTAAGTATCTCTTGTGCTTTTTGAGAAGTTTCAGCAATGCTTTGTGCCGTTTGCTGTTTTATGCTTCTTACCTTTTCAAACTCATCTATCGCCTTAGAAGCCGTCTGACGAATTTGTTCTATGGGTTCACCAATTTTATGTGCTTCAGCATGCATTAACCAGTGTTGCGTATCTAAGATATCCTGAGTTTTCTTCGTGATATCAACATACAAGCCTCCGAAGCTGTCTTCTTTATTGAGAAGTTTAATCAGCTCTTTACACTCTGCCATGGTACGTACAATGGTCTTGTTTCCAAGTTTTGCCAAGTAACTGTCATTACTTGTATTTTGCTGTACGTTAACATCAAGAAAAGGCGTTTGCCAAACTTGAACACTGTGGTGTTTTTGTTGCTCCTCCTCTGCTCTAAAGTAGACCAGTTCTCCATTTTCGAAAAGAGAGAAACCATTACAAATGATAGGCGTTAAAACGCTTTGAGCAATTAAGTTATAAGATAATAAGATGTAAATACCGCTTTGCTGGTTATAGAACACATACATAAAATCTTCCCCGTTAGGCGAGTTAATTTTACGTTCGAAAAGCATCCCATCTAAAGGATTATCAAATAATTTAAACTCACCTGTTTGCAGGTAATACCCTTTCGGAAAAATGATTCCGTGATCATCTGGTAAAAGTACGCAGGCATCTTCTATGGCATCTATGCGCACCACTTCCTGTATCTTCACATTGTAGACTAAGTACCTATACTTCTCTTCCTTGTAGGGTTTGATTTTCATCACAACAAGGTTTCCGATTACGGCGTATTGTAAATCTACATCATCCAACGTTTGATCGGCTTGTTCAACAGGCTCTGCATAGATTCCTTTCCCTGTATCGGTGTTGTCTTCAACTTTAACCGTTAAATCCCCACCAGTTGTTTCAACAAATACCAAATCATCTAAAGAAATATGACCGTGCGTACCTTTGCGTTGCATATCTCTGGTGGCCTTCTTCCACTTAAACTCGTAACGGTTTGGAAATTTGTATTCACTATCAGATCTGTTCCCATAGTAAACTAAACGATCTGGCGTAATCTTCCACTTAAAGGTTTTGATATCGCTAATGTTCTTCCCGGTTTGAAAAACGAAATAGAGAAAACCGTTGATTTCTGCAAATTGCACAAAAGTGGTTTCCTTGTAATATTTGTATAGGTTGGCAAAATCCTCAAAGAATTTCTCATCCTCCAAAAGGGCTAGTGTGTCTCGTTTAAAGTTGTGTTTTTCATCATCGAAATGATAAAACGCGAACACATCTTCAATTTTAACTTCCTCGCGTAAACCTATATGTACGTTGAACCCAAAGAGCATACGGTTACCACCTAGGCTGACCATATCTCTTGCGATGCAATTGTTGTCTGTAGAAATCTTATCGGCAGAAAGTAACTTATTCTCAATAGCTCCAAATACTCCCTTTCTATCGGTATTTAAATGCTCTAGTCGCTGGGCTAGCTCCTCCCCTTGCTTATTTAATCGCGAGCGGATGATTTCATAGGTACCCCCGTCTAGATTTGTTTGTTCTTCATTGTTCATTCAAATGAAAATTTAGGGTTAAAAAAGGGGAACATTAAGCTCCCCTTTCCACATAAACTAGAACTAGTTAGGATTGAGCCCTAGGTGCTCTAGGGTACTTTCTCCTAACCCTAAGTTCTGCACCTTAGACATTAAATCTCTAAGCGCGCTTTTCTTAGTATCGCCATTTGTTTCTACCATCATTTTCGTCAACAAGGCAGTAATGGTCAAATTCTTTGCATCTTCTGTGGTTAATCCAGAAGAGCTAATTAAGTTGCGGATCTTATCCATGATTGTTTCTCCTTCAAAGTCGTGAAAGAAGTTATCCTTAATTCCTTCCAAAACCTCAGAGTTTTCTATCAATCTATCAACGCGTTTTCCTGTAGTGATAGAGTTTGTAATCTTATCAAAGAAGCTTTGGTCTCCACCTACGATGTCAATTTTAGCATTCTTCAATGCCTCACTTAATACAGTGGCTTGTGCTGTAGCAATATCTTTCTGTACTGCTATTTGCGCCATTTCAACCTGCTTATCCTTGTCTAATTTCAATTTGAATTCCTCGTGCTCCTTACCTACAGCATCTAACTCTTTCATTGCTTCGGCTTTCTTCAAGATACCCTCTGCATCTGCAGTATATCTTTCGCGCTCCACCGTAACGGCAGCTAATCCATCTTTTTCTTTGGCTGTAGCTTGCTCTAACATCACTTGCGCTTCTGTCATACCGCGCTCTCTATCTACTTCAACCTTCGCTTTACCTACTTTCAATTCAGCTTCTGCGGTAGCCAATCCTTTCGCTTCAATACCTTTTGCCTCTGCCAATGATTGTACTTCAGTAACGTGTGCTTCAGCGTCCCCTTGTTTCTCACGAGCATCCGCTTTAGCCGTCATCACTTGTGCCTCAGCTAAACCTGTAGATGCAAATTCAGAAGCTTTGGCATCGGCCATAATTTTAATAGCTTCCGCTTTTTGAGCGGCGCTTTGTTGTTCTGCCTCTGCTTCGATTAACATACGTTTCGCATTGAATTCAGCAGCGTGTTTAGAAGCTTCAGCATCTTTGATACGTTGTACCAAGTTTTCTTCAGCAGCTTGTTCTGCCGCGGTAATGGCAACGCGCTTCATTCTGTCCGCCTCAGCTAAGGCTTGCGTATCCTTAATCTTCTCTTCTTCTTCAACAACCGTTTTTTGTATTGCTACTCTATCACGAATAACTTCTTGGATGTTTTTCTTTTCTTCTTCGATAGATTTTTCTTTCTCTATCTGTGCCAAGGTAACAACGCGCTCTCTTTCGTTCGCCTCTAAAGCTCTGTCTTTTTCTACACGTTCATTTTCTATGGCTTCTGTACGCTCTTTGTTTTTAGCTGCAACAATTACCTGACGCAATTTATTTTCTTCTGCAACTTGAATCTCTTCCTCAGCAGCAATACGTGCAAATTCAGATTTCTTATTTTCTTCAGATCGTACTTTATCAATTTCAGCTTGCTCTCTGGCACGAATCGTAGACACTTCTTTACGCTGAGATTCTTCTTTCTCCGCCAATTGTCTTTCCAATTCTAAAATAGCCTCACGCGCCTCAACATCTTGTTGTTTGATTACCTTTTGCTCCTCGCGCATAATCTTGTTGGCCTTGATCTTTTGCGCTGCCGTTAAATCAGTAATCTTTTTGATACCTTCTGCATCCAAGATGTTCTTTTCATCTAAGGCAGTAACAGGAGTTTGTTCCAAGTAGTCAATTGCAGTATCCTCTAAAGTATATCCGTTTAAGTCTTGCTTAATAGCTGCTGCAATTTCTAACCTAAACTCATCACGTTTTTCGTATAACTCAACGAAATCAAACTTCTTACCTACAGTCTTTAAGGCATCTGAGAATTTCGCGTCGAATAATTGAATCAATGTTTCTGGGTGAGAAGCACGCTTACACCCAATAGATTGTGCTACTTCTCTTACCTTTTCTTCGTCACCGTTTACTTTTAAGAAGAAAGTAACTTTAATGTCTGCACGCAAATTATCCTTACATACTAAACCTTCTTTCCCTTGACGGGCGATGACAATACTTTTTACAGAGATATCCATAATCTCCAAGCTGTGTAAAACAGGAATTACAAACATTCCGGTTTTGGAGACTCTAACACCTCCACCTGTTCTTACAAGCACTTGACCTTGTTGTGGTTTCTTATACCACTTAGCGAGCATAACAAGGATGCCCAGGAAGATGACAGCTGCGATGATTGCAACCACCATTCCTTGTTCTAGAATACTGATTAACATACGTTTTTAATTAAAGCTAATTTTAGGCATTAGCATAGGGTTCTACTAAATATGTGTTTTGATCTTTATTGAAAGAAATAACAAGGATGCTATCTCCCTTAATAAGCGAAGATCCACGCTTAGTTTCTATATAAATGGTATGCACGTTTTGATTGTTTTCTACTTTGGCTTGACCATTTTTCCCCTCTGTATCTATAAGCGTTACCTTACCGATTGAACCTGTTAAATCTTTCGACATAGATTCTTTCTCTAATGAAGCAAACATCTTCACAAAAGGAAAAGTTAAAAATTTAGCCAGAATAGCACATCCAATAATACAAGGGATGAGGGTTAACAAACCAAAAACAAAGCTTTCGATACCAAAAATTTCATTGATACTTACCTGAACAAACCACAAGCTTAAGGAGAAGAAACTGAACCAGAGCATTAATGGTACTCTTCCGATGTTTAAGAAACGGAGGATGAACATAAGCCAAGATAGGTCTCCAGAAGCGGCCACACCTGTGTCTGCATCAACTTCTACCTCAACATCTGCGTCCATGTCTATTTCAACATCAACATCCAAAAAGTTAAGGTCGAGTACACCCATGATTACGGTGATCCAATATAGCACGACGAGTACGAGGAAAAAACTTGCAATGAAGTTTGCTCCATTAAACGACATGTTTAATAATTCAAGCATTTTATGGTATTACAGTTAGTTTATTATAGATGGATTTAAGTAGTAGTAAGGGAGGATATTTCACCTCCCCTTAAGTATTACATTCCCATTTTCTTCTTCAAAGCTTCTAAAGATTCAGAGGCTTTACTTTCGTTGGCTCCCTCATCAATTGCTTTATCTAATTCTTCATCGATAGATCTGCTTTCGTCAGCTATATCTGCATAAGACTCAGCCAAGGCTTCTTCTTGTGCTACCTTCTCTTTCATTCTTTCTAACATAGAAACTGTAGAAGAAGAATCGATGTTTGCCAATTGCTTATTGATGTTTTTCGTAGCACTACTCACTTTAGCTCTGGCTTTCAATGTTTTCAACTCATTCTCGTATTTTCCAATACTTGATCTTAAGTTCTTCACATTACCATCCAACTTCGCCACGTGCGCTTCAAACTTCTCTCTATCGGATTTCGATTGATTCGCCAACTTCATTGTTTCTTCCTTACGAATCAACGCTTCACTTGCTAATCTATCCGCTTCAGCAGCATCCATAGATCCAGCTTTCGCTTTTTGAAGAATCAACATAGCTTTCTTTTCGTAATCTTCAGCCTTTTGTACTTGCGTTTCAGCATCGTTCTTAGCTCTTATCGAAAGTGCTTTTACTTCTGCCAATGCTTGCAATGCTTTTTCCAAATCCTTTTTCAAGTCTCTAATTCCCTGCTCAGTCATTTTGATTGGGTCTTCTAAACCATCTATCGCTGAATGTGCTTCCGCTTTACCTATATTAAATAATCTCTTAAAAATGTTCATTTTTTCTTTTTATTAATGTTTTGAAAATTCTATAATTTCATCTGAGTACTCACTCAGTAATAATGAAAGGGCGTTGATCGATCCTTCTAATTCATTTAGATCTAAATTCTCTAATTGAAGGGTATCTCTAAACAAAACTTTCTTTCCGTCTTCTGCTAAAACAAAAGCTCCATGTACAATATCTCTGTTTTTAGTCAACAACTTTTTGTATACCTCGGTATCACCATTCGGTATCTCAAAAATGTATTGTTCCATGATTAATATTGGGTCGGCACACCCGATTACAAGATTCTTAATACCGTCGATTTCACTTTCAATTACGAAAACTTCATCTTCTTTATCTTCTTTTACAATCATGTAATCTAACTCTTGTAAATAGGCTCTCACCTTTTCATAGTCCTTTGCCATTATATAGTGTTTAAGTTTATGTGTTATAAAAATAGAAATTAATCCATGTTATCGTGCATTTCTATAAGAAACACTAAGGCCCAGGACCATTTTCTACCGTAATACTTTGTATATTCATGATAATATTTTTAGATTCACGAAGTAAAGATACTAATATTTTTTACAATTGCTAAAATTATTAGCTAATTTTTCAAGATTATGATTTCAAAGATTGGTAAAAACATCAAAAAAATCCGCACCATTAAGAACCTAAACCAGCAGGCAATGGCTGATTTACTGGGACTTTCACGTCCTTCAATAGGCGCTTATGAAGAAATGCGTGCAGAACCGAAAATTGAGTCTCTAATAAAATTAGCAAATCACTTCAAATTAGATTTAGGTCGCTTAATTAATGAAGATTTAACGGTCAATGAAATTCATGGTTTTAAACAAGCCGAAGAATTGGTACTCGATACCAAGCCTATAAAATCACCCGCAAAGCCTAAAAGCTTTCCTTACCTGATCTTGAAAAAAAACAAATTAAGTCTGCAAAAAATAGAACTCACTTGGCCTGTTGCCAGCAACAAAAAATTATTGGGCGTACAAGAAACATCACAACTGTGCTCTATATATAAGGAGGTGAACGTAAAAACCTTTAAGCCTAAGGAAAAATGTATTCTTCAACGCGGGAAAGAATTCCTTTACGAAGTTCAACTCGAAGAAAGAGAAAATGAACTTTATTATAAAGAGGAGTTAGTTGAAGGGAATAAAGTGATTGCCTATCAAATCATGGAAGGACAGCACAATGTAGAGGATAGATTGAAACGTCTGGAGAATATACTTTCTAAATTAAGTCTATAAAAAAAAGGGAAGCTTTTGACTCCCCTTCTTTATATCTTTTATTGCTTACATCAACTTTGTAGCTAATTCTTCAACTTTATCAGAAATCTCAGCTCTAATTTGCTTAAACTCTGCTTTTGTTGAAGACGCATTAATTTTAGAGATAATTTCATTTCTAAAATCTACAGCTTCGTCAATAATTGCGTTCGTCTTTTCTGTTTTAGACTCATCCCATAATTGTTGACTAAATCCTTCTTCTACTATATCAAAGATTGCGTAATTGAAATCTCTTTTTAAGTCTTTAATACTTGCCATAATTAAAATATTTTGCACAAAAGTAATCATTCTTGTTGTGCCTAAGGTTATGAAATTCTTAAAAACACCCTTAAAAATGTCGTGTTCAAATCTTTCTATTTAAAAATTGATTGGGCTTCCTTCTAAATTATGAGAGTTGATTAATTTTGCGGCACATGAAATTTGCCATTACAGATTTAGAAACAACTGGCGGTAGTCCGAAAAAATCGAAGATTACCGAAATAGCTATCTATAAATGTGATGGTGATAAAATCATTGACGAATACACCACATTGGTAAATCCAGAGATTCCTATCCCAAGATTCATCACACAACTAACTGGAATCAATGATGAAATGGTGGAAAACGCTCCTAAATTTTATGAAATAGCAAAAGACATCATAGAGTTTATGGAAGATTGTGTATTCGTGGCCCATAACGTTGGTTTCGACTACGGTGTTCTTCGCGGAGAATACAAATCACTTGGCTACGATTTTCGTTATCCCCACATGTGTACAGTAAGGGCTTCGCGCATCTTGCTCCCAGGACATGACTCGTACAGTTTGGGTAAACTAACCAATGATTTAGGAATAGAACTGGTGGGTAGACACAGGGCTGCAGGAGATGCTATGGCTACAGTTGAGTTGTTCAAAATACTTTTTGAAAAAGATAGTAATGACCTCAACACATTTATAACCTCAGAAATTAACCCTTCCATCCTTCACCCTAATTTAGATTTGAGTCAACTCGAAGATATACCCAACAAAACGGGTGTATACAGGTTTTACGACGAAACCAATAGGTTGATATACATTGGAAAGAGCAAGCACATCTTAACACGTATCAAGCA
>NZ_JAWWCF010000108.1:0-10317 GCF_033720595.1 Lishizhenia sp.
CCCTAATAAACTTGCGTTTTCTTCACCTATAACCAATAAGTTCAAAGGTTTGGTGAGGAAGAGACTTAAAACAATTCCAAGTAATGCAACCAAGATAAACCACCACAACTGTTCGAAAGCCACATTGTTTAAAGAACCAAAACTCCAAAGGGTAAATGCTTTTAAAGCGTCTGGGTTAGAGTAAGATTGTACCACATTAATCAAAGCTCCAGAAAAGCTCCCTAACATGATACCTATAAGCAGCAATGATATTTTAGAGCGCACATAAATGGAGCTGATTAATATTAATAATCCAAAGGCAAATGCTCCGAGTAGTGCACTTGAGATAATTCCAAAATCAGAGGCGAAAATACCAATCCCCGTCATGGTACTTAGGGCCACAAACAAACTAGAACCTGAGTTGATACCGAGAACATATGGTCCCGCCAATGGGTTTTGAAATAGGGTTTGCATGAGTAATCCGGAAATGGCTAAAGCCGCTCCCGCTAATACGCCTGTAATTGCTTTGGGTATACGAAACACATGGGCCAACAATTGTTCGGTTTGATTGGCGTCGTAATTAAAAATACTATTCCATAAATCGGCCCAAGAGAGCTGTGTACTTCCTACAAAAATATCGATAAAGAAAAGTACAATTCCGAAAAGGAAGAGACCGATACTGAGGGTTATATGTGCTTTTCTTGATTTGATTATTGTATGTTTTTGTAAAAGTTTAAGCTATCTCTGCTCATTATTTCTGGGTGAAAAATAGCAATGTAATCCGCCAATAACAAATGGGGTTGATGCGCTGCATTCTCCCAAAAGCAATTGTTGTTCGCCGTGTAGTTATACAAACCATCGCCTTGAAAGGCTTCGAACAAACTGTATTTTTCAAAGGCTTTTTCAATTTCAGCTTTTGTGTTACCTGAAACATTGAGTAAGTAATCTACATCTCTAAATTGAGTAACTACTTCTTCCATACTTAAGTCTAAACTACCTGTTCCAGGTTGTTGGGCAAAAACATATGCTGCCCCAGCATCTTTGTACAATTGGGCTTGGTAACTCTCTCCAGCAGGAGCGTTAAAAACACCGCCATAATAATAACCCGATAACACACTTGGGTGAAAAAAAACCATAGTTGCAGCCTCCTTCAGAGCAGTGTAGCTGTTTACTTCTTGTTCAAAAAAGTTATTTGCTCTGGTGTATTCATTAAAGAAAATACCCAGAACTTTTATCCATTCTGCTCTGCCAAGTGGAGTGGTTTCTCGCCAGTCGTAATTGTTGAAAACAGGAATGTTGGCTTGTTTGAGTTTTTCTAAAATGGGCGCGTCTTTGGTAAACGAACTTGAAAAAATTACATCGGGATGAAGGCCTAAATATTCTTCAAAATTAGCCTGGGCAATGTCTTGTACACTTTTTAATTCACCTTGTTCTAAACGTGCTTTTAAGTTTTCATCACAAAGGTAAGGTCCGCCAGAAACACCAACAATGGTCTGACTTTTTCCCAGGGCATTTATCATCCCTATATGCGTGCTCGAAAGGGCTATGTTTTTTTGAATGGGAATTTGAATATTGATGGCATCTTTTTTTGATTGGATGCTTGCGTTTTTTGTATATAAATAGAATTCTTGTTCTATTTCTGAGCGGTTATCAGGATTTAAAATTTGAACGATATAGGCATCCTTCGCTTGCAATAGATAAAAACCTTTAGAATAAGAGGTTTCTAGTGTATCTACTTTTAATTCAGTGTTTTTAGTGTTTTTTTGACGTTCGGATGAACAAGCAAAAATACATGCTAAAAGAAATAAAGGAAGAAGGAAAATGAACCTTTTCATCGTCGAATAGTTTATGCAAATATGGAAAAATATTGTGTTAGACTTCCGTAAAGCGAATCAAAACTTTTAAGAGCATAGGCATTCTCCATACTTCTCAGTCGTGCGCAACACTGTTTTCTGTTAGCGGTTGAAGTGGCAGCCCGGAGCACTTTTGGGGTGTGCAAAACAGAAAGGGGAAAGCGACCCTGGAGAAGCTTTTACCGCTCTGCTTTTAAACCGCCAAAAGGGGGAGGACTATAATGGAAAACGCGCCCCCGATTTTAAAAGGGGAAACAGCCCAGTGAAAGACGAACGTTGAAATTTATACACTTATCCTATGCACTCTTTAAATTTTAAACTACATTTGCCACGCATTTTGGTAACTGAAACTCTTCGGAGTGAAGGTTTTAAATTGGAATCCTGTGAAAATCAGGAACTGTATCTGCAGCTGTAAGCTTTAGTAGATGTTTCCATAAACCACTGTTGGGCAAACTCAACGCCAATGGGAAGGGGAAACATTAGGAAGTAAGTCAGAATACTCGCCCAAATGTTTAGTAATGAAGACTTCAGATTAAAGTTGGATTTAATTTCTAGGCGCTATTTCGGTGCTTCGATTTTATCTTCTATGGGCGTGCACACCCTTTAATCCAGAGTCATTTTAGTAATTTATAATTTTTCAAGAATGAAAAAATTCTACTTAATGGCTGCTCTTGTGCTTGGAGCAGGATTTACACAAGCACAAAATCAAGTAACTGTAGACTTTGAAAGTTTAACACTTCCTACAGCAGACACCTTTTATGTTTTTACAGATAGCTATGCTCCGTTTACAGAAAATGGGGTGACTTTTGGTGCTAACCTTGGAAATTGGGGGACAGCACATGGTTTTGTATACTCAAACATGACGGATGTAACAACTCCTGGCTATACAAATCCATATTCTGCTTTTGCAGGTGAAGGAGCAAATGGTTCTGAGCAATACGCTGTTTTTAACAATACCGATACACTTTGGTTCGAGGAAGAGCGCGTTTTGGTAGGTGCTGATTTTGTAAACAACACGTACGCTGGAATTTCTATGCGTGATGGTGATCAGTTTGCTAAGCAATTTGGATCTACCACAAATGCAGATGGAATAGATGATGGTACAAATGGAGAAGACTTTTTCTTTGTGCGTATTTACGGATGGGACGCGAATTTTGATATCGTGGATTCTGTAGATGTTTACTTGGCAGATTTTAGAGGTCCGGATGCACAAGATTACATTTTGGATACATGGACAAACTTTGACTTAAGCGCTTTGTCAGGTTCTATGGCTTTAACCTTCGGTTTCCATTCTTCTGATGTAGGAGCATGGGGAATGAATACACCGGCCTACTTTGCGATTGATAACTTGGAGTACATTGAGTCAAACTTAGGATTCGATGAAGCAGCCACAATTGAATTTAATATGTACCCGAATCCAGCATCAACGGAATTGAAAATAAATGCAGAAGCTGGTGATGTTACCCTTTACAATACGCAAGGAGCTTTGGTTAAAACTGGAATGGTGAACACTACCATTAACCTTGCGGATTTAGAGGCTGGAGTTTACTTCGTGAAAGTTAGTCATGAAGGGGCTGTAGCAACACAACGATTAGTGATTCAATAATATTATGGAATTTCCTTTAGGAATTCATCACAATTTAGGATGAAATTAATTTCAACCATACTGTTAATTTTTTGTTCCTCGGTACTTTTGTCGCAAGGTGATAGTACCGAGGTCAAAACCTTTAATGAGGTTCAAATTATTCGTCCGGTTATACCTGAGCAACCCCAGAGATTTACCACCGAAGATATAGAACGTTTACAACCTTTGGATTTGGGAACGATGTTGCAAAGTATCCCGAGTGTTTCCATTAAAAATTATGGAGATGTGGGTGGATTAAAAACCCTTTCCTATCGTGGAATGGGAGCACAGCACAATGTTTTGATGGTTAATGGTTTTTCGGTTTCGAATGCACAAACTGGAATGGCTGATTATAGTCAAGTACCCGTAGAAAATGTTAGTTATATAGAGCACGACGTTTTTGGAAGGTCCAACATATTACCAACGGTTGGTGCTTCGATGCAGGGTAACGTGGTTTCTATATTAACCAAAGGAAGGCAGCTGAATTATAGTAAACAAAGTGTATTGGCATCTTATGGAATTTCCTCTTTTGGTCAGCACGACATCTTTGCCTTATACAAACGAAAATTAAAAAAAGGAGCTTTTGGAATAGACTTCAATCAACGTTTTTACCAAGGTGATTACACGTACAATTTTAAAACTTTTGGAGGTGATGTAAAAGGGGTGAGAGAGAACAATGCCTACCAATCTTCATTTTTAAATTTCAATTATATCCGTACTTGGGAAAAGAATTACGTCTACAAAGTTTTTGAAGTGTTGGGAGGTTATGCCCATATTGCTAATGAATTACCCGGAGCTGTATTGTTGTATGCGATGTCTAATGACGAAGAGCTCAATTCAGAAAAGGGATATGTAAATCTTTCCTTGCAATCTTATAACAAAAAGGTAAAAGGTTGGAGTATTAGAAGTAGAAGTTATGCCTCATTTCAAACAGATAATAATCAATATTTAGATCCTACATACTTTAATAGCGCAGGTTTTATCGATCATCGTTACCAAAATTTCACACATTACTACGGGCACTATGCAAAAGCCGAAAAAGGTCCGCGTTACACGTTAAATTGGGGAGGTGAGTTTGAAAATAACCTGTTGAATTCTAACCGAGCAGACTTTGCTGCGCCCAACCGTTTGATAGGGAAAGCTTTGACTGCGGGTGAGGTGAAATTTTCAAAGTACATTGTAAAAGGTAGCTTAGGAGCCCGTTTTGTACTCGAACACAATAGAGGGAACAACACTTGGAGAGATCCAATTTTAGCCTTAACACCAGAGCTTTTAGTAGATCGTCCTTTCTTATTTAGAAATGTTGGGGCGTTTGTATGGTTTCAACGCTCTTTCCGTTTGCCTAATTTCAATGAGTTGTATTATTCTCAAATAGGGAACATTGCTTTGGATCCTGAAAAAGTGAATCAATTGAATTTAGGGGTCAAATGGCACAGTAAGTATACGGTTAAAAATGCCTATGCTCAAGAGTTTAATGCCAACGTTTTTGGAAACTTAATAGAGGATAAAATTTTAGCTATCCCCACTAAAAATTTATTTATCTGGTCGATGCAAAATATTGGTCAGGTAGGAAGCTTAGGAGGAGATGTAAGTTATGTTTACCGCAAGAAGTTTAGGAATAACAAATACATGCAATTAAATGTAAATTATACCTACCAACGCGTGGTTGATTTAAGTGAAAGAGGAAGTGCTACTTTCGGACATCAAATTGCTTACATTCCAGAACACAGTGCTAACTTTTCTGGGACCTTTGAATATAGAAATGTAGGAATGACCCACAGTTTAAATTATATAGGAGCCCGATATGCACTCAATCAAAATATTCCGCAAAATAGGGTAGATGGGTTTTTAACTTATGATATTAACTTGAGTTTAGACCTAAGATGGAATACCAAATTACCTGTTCGCTTGAACGCCGGAGTGAAGAACGTAGGTGGAAAAAACTATCAATACGTGAAATCTTTTGTACTACAAGGGAGGTCATACTATATAAAACTGATTTATGAAATTTAGCATCTACGCAATATTGTTTGGTCTATTATTAGGGGCGTGTAAAGAAGATCCTTTACCCGATTCGGATAATACTGAGGGGAAGGATGGTTTACTTCTTTTGAATGAAGGCTTGTTTCAACAAAACAATGCTTCCTTGAGTTTTATCGCAGAAGATGGGAGTGTAAGCAATGATTATTTTTTACAACAGAACGGCAGGTTATTGGGAGATACTGGAAATGATATGATTGTATATGGAGCTAAGGTATATATAGTTGTACATGCAAGTTCTACGATAGAGGTTTTGGATAAGAGTACCTTGAAATCAGAAGCACAAATTAATTTACAATTCCAAGGTGTGAATCAATTGCCTCGTTTTGTTACGGGGTATGGTCCGAATATATACGTCAGTACTTATGATGGATATGTAAACGTGATCGATACAAGTTCTTATATGGTTACAAACCGCGTTGAAGTAGGGAATAACCCAGAAGGCTTGGTTGTTAGCAATGATAAAATATTTGTAGCAAATTCGGGAGGATTGAACAGTCCGAATTACGATTCAACGGTAAGTGTAATAGACTTAGCTACCCTACAAATTAGTGATGAAATTTTTATAGGTGCGAATCCTGGAGAGTTAGCGGTAGACAGTGAAGGAGATGTTTATGTAGTGAAGCGTGGTAATTATGGAACGGATCTTAGTGAATTATTCGTGTTAGATGCTCAAAATAATTATCAGAAATCAAATCTAGGAGTTGCAGCCACCTCCTTGTTTATGGATAAGGAGGATAAACTATGGATTACTCATCTTAATTATGGGAATAATACAAATAATGTAGCCCTGGTGGATGCCCAACAAGAAACTATACTCTCTTCTGCGTACATAGACGCAAGTGATATACAGAGTTTATATGGTGTTTTTGTAGATGAAGATTATCTGTATTGCCTAGACGCTAGAGGTTTTACACTCTCAGGTAAATTGAAAAAATATTTAAAAAGTACAGGTGAATTTTTGGAGGAATTGGATACAGGTTTGAATCCGAATACACTGGTGAAAATTAAAAATTGATGAAAAAAATATTGAGCTTGTTATGCTGCCTTCCATGGTTTGTTTTCGGACAATATGCTCCAGTTGCAGAGGAGGCAGGGACCACAGCTATTCATAAAGATAGTAGTGCTATTATTGCCTGGGCCAACGCAGTTGAAGTACAAAGGGGGTACTTGGATATAGAGGATACTTTATTTACAGTAAATGGTACCAACAAAGTAAGTTTTGGAACGGCTCAAAACGCGGTTGGACCGGCAAGCGGAAACGCTATGGACGTAGTTTCTTTGGGAGACGGAGGAGTAGCTGTTTTGTACTTTAACGGACCCATTTTGAATGGTCCAGGAGCAGATTTTGCAGTATTTGAAAACTCTTTTGCTTCTGATTATTTGGAGCTTGCTTATGTTGAAGTAAGTTCAGACGGGCAAAACTTTGTTCGTTTTCCATCTCATTCCTTAACACAAACTCAACTACAGATAAGTGGTTTTGGTAGTTTAGACGCAACAAAATTGAATAATCTCGCGGGGAAATATAAGGGAGGTTACGGTACGCCATTTGACTTGGAGGAACTTGTAGATAGTGCAGCTTTAGATTTGGATAACATTCAATGGGTGAAAATTATTGATGTTGTTGGTACAGTGGGGGATAGTGCTAGAATGGATACTCACGGGAATATTATTAATGATCCTTATCCAACACCCTACGAAAGTGGTGGTTTTGATTTAGACGGTGTAGCCCAAATGCACGGTTTTGTTAGTATAGAGGATGTGGCAGATATCAATTTTGCAGTTTACCCGAATCCCTCAAAAGGAAATTTTAAAATTAGAGCAGAACAAAAAATCGAAGAATTAAATATCTATAATTTACAGGGACAAAAGGTGTATACACAAAATGTGAACGACAATTATCTCAATGTGAATGTAGATCTAGGTCAAGGAATTTACCTTTTAGAAGTACACATAGATGGTCGTTACGTGAAGAAACGAATACTTATTTCATAATAATTTTAACAACCAACCACTTCATCAAAAAGCGAGGGAAATTTATCCTCGCTTTTTTGTTACGTATTCACTTTTATCCTTGCATATAAAAAGCGGGAAAAGTGTTGTTATAAAATCAAATTAAGATGTAACAAATTTGCTGTGTTTCCGTTATGAATAATCTAAAACGGCGAAGACAACATGAGAATACTTTACCCTTCATTAGTAAAAATATCAGCGCTTATTTTTCCACTAATAATCAGCTCTTTTTCCATAGGGCAAGAGGAAGAAATTAGTGAGGAATGTGGAGCTCCTTCCAAGAAAATTCAGAAATTATTAGATAAAGCCAATGCAGCGAGCGATTTAAGATCGGCATCTGAGTATTTTATAGAGGCTTTAACTTTGTCGGAGGACGAAAATGCCACGGCTTATTTTGATTATGCCATGTTTGCTTACGAAGAAGGGTTAAAAGCCTATCGTGAAAATCCAAACCCCATGGTGGGAGATAGAAACTTCGAGAAAGCTGAACAAATGTTTATGCATACCCTTGAGATTTGTGAGGATTTTCATGCAGATTGTTTCTATTACTTAGGGGTGATTAATTTTCAGCAAGAGGAATTAGATTTTGCCATTGATTATTTCAAGAAATTCAGGGATTTTAAGCACTCAAGTAGAGACAAGTATCCGAAGGATTACTCGAGTAAATTGCAAACTGTAAACGGAGCTTTGGGTAAATTAGAGAAGGAGCAGGAGTTGTTAACAAGTCAAGTTCCTTTTGATCCCGTAATCGTGAAAAATGTTTCTTCGTCTAAAGATGAGTACTTTCCTATGATATCACCCGACAACGAGTTGATTTTTTATACACGTAGGTTGGACAGAAGAAACTTGGGAGATATGAAGTCGAACATGGTTGAAGAGTTTACCTGGTCGTACAGAGAAAATCCAAAATTGGAGTTTAGTGATGGTACTCCAGTAAATGAGCCTTTTAACGATGGAACTTTTGTGAGTTATGGTGCAGCTACGGTATCTGTAGATAACAAAGAGATGATCATTTGTGCTTGTAAGTATGAAAAAGTTCAAGGCATGGATTATAAGAACTGTGATTTGTACTCTACGAGATTTAAAGAAGCACCGCAGAAAGGGAAGCCTTTTATTTGTGACTCACTTACCAATTTAGGGGAAGGAATAAATACCAAAGATGGGTGGGAGGCACAACCTTCTTTATCTTCTGACGGAAACACTTTGTTTTACACCGCACTGAGGCCTTCTACGCAGATGGACGACATTTTTATCAGTGAACGTCAAGCGGATGGTACGTGGGGACCTTCGCGTCCATTTATTGAAATTAATACATCTGGAAAAGATAAGAGTCCATTTTTGCACCAAGATTCAGAGACGCTATATTTTGTCTCCTCTGTATCTGGAGAAAGACAAGGTGTAGGAGGAACAGATATTTTTTATGTTCGAATGAATGATGACGGTTCATGGGGAGAACCTGAGAACATAGGGTATCCAATTAATACAAAGGATGATGAAATTGGAATTTTTGTTTCAACGGATGGTAAATTGGCTTATTTCTCTTCTCGAAAGGGAGGGAGATGGAATATTTATTCTTTCGAATTGTATGAGAAGGCTAGACCTCAAAAAGTGATTATTGCTAAAGGGAATTTAACCAATGAAAAAGGAGAGCCTGTAAAGGATGCCAAAATTCAAGTAAGTTATGCCAATAGTGATAAAATTCAAGAAGTAGACGTAAAAGGGGAGGATGGTTCTTATGCAGTAGTGATTAAAAATGAAGAACCTTCTGATGTTATGATTACGGTTAAAAAAGATAATCACGCTTTCGATTCTCAATTAATTACTGAAGAAGTTATTGAAGAGGGAGAAACAGTGAAGTCGAAAGATTTACAAGTACGTAAAATAGAGGTAGGAAAACCGTATACGATAAATGACATTTTATACAACACCGCTTCTGCAGAATTGTCTGAAAGTAGTAAGTTTATTTTACGCCAATTTGCTCAGTTTTTAAAAGAGAACCCAACCGCTAAAATTACCATTCAAGGTCATACCGATAACGAAGGTGACGCCCAAGAAAATTTGGAATTGTCTGAACGCAGGGCTGAAGGTGTAAAAGCATATTTAGTATCCCTAGGTATTAAAGGAAGTAGGCTGGATGCTGTAGGTTTTGGAGAAACACAACCAAAAGTGGCCAATGATAGCGAGGCCAACAAAGCGAAAAACAGAAGAACTGATTTTGTAATCAATAGTATTTAAAAGGGTTAGAAATAAAAAAAGCCCGTACATATTTGTGCGGGCTTTTTTATTGAATGTGAAATTATTGAAGGATGAGTTTACTTTGTTGAATTTGATGATTACTACTGACCTCTACAGTGTACATCCCAGCACTTAAAGCTGCAAAATCTAACTGAGTTGAACCTTTAGAAATAGCTTTTTGGAAAACAATGTTTCCGGCTAAATCATACACCCTAAGGTCCGCTTTTTCTACATTGTTTAATGTCAATTCTGTAGTGTTTACGCTTGGGTTGGGATAGATTTCAAATAAATTATTTACGTAATTAAAATCGAAGTTATCTGTAGTTAATACGTATCCGTTGTCAATGGCTTCAGACAGACTTGCTTTTCCAGCGTTATTTACATCACCACTAGGGTCTATCAATATACCGATGAGGTTCATTTTTGTTTCGTCCCATTCTTGATCGAGAATTATGGAAGCATTGATCGTGTGTGTTTCACCGACCGCAACGGTAGCAGGTAATGAATTTACCATTCCTCCGAAACTTGGGTAGATACCTCTTCCAACATGGTTGTAAATCATTTGTGAAGCGG
>NZ_JAWWCF010000109.1:0-10304 GCF_033720595.1 Lishizhenia sp.
GATAAAAAACTCTTGTTAGAAGAGTTCAAAGAAGAAACACATAAAGCCATTGATAGGGGGATTTCTTTAAATCCAATTTTAAACTCCTTTCAATCTACAGTACGCCAATACAACATATCCAAAGAGATCATAGACACCTTTTTACATTCTATGGAAATGGATTTGACCAAAGAATTTTACAGCCAAGAAAAGTATGAGCAATACATTCTAGGTTCCGCAGAGGTAGTAGGATTGATGTGTTTAAAGGTATTCGTGCGTGGTGATGAAGCGGAGTATGAACGCTTAAAATCTCCAGCCATGAAGTTGGGATCCGCTTTCCAAAAAATCAATTTCTTAAGAGATTTAAAAGCAGATTACCACGAGTTAGGGAGAACTTATTTCCCAGGGGTAGATTTAAAAGAATTCAACGATGTAATCAAGAAGCAAATCGAGGCAGATATTGCCATAGACTTTGAGTTGGGTTATAACGGAATTATGCAATTACCTAAGAATGCGAGGTTTGGAACCTATATGGCCTATATATACTACTATAAATTGTTCAAAAAAATCAAAGAAACACCGGCTAAGGTGATCTTAAATCAACGTATTCGTATTCCTAACAACAGAAAATACGGGCTTTTTATATCTTCTTATCTCAGACATAGTCTTAACTTAGTGTAATAGATGAGCGAACAGATTATTTTAGTTGACGAGGAGAATAATTTTTTAGGTGAAATGGAGAAAATGGAGGTGCACGAAAAAGGGCTCCTTCATCGTGCTTTCTCGGTAATGATTTTCAACGATAAAAGAGAGGTTTTAATTCATAAACGCGCCAGTGATAAGTATCATTGCGGTGGTTTGTGGACCAATGCCTGTTGTTCTCATCCTAGAAAAGATGAAACGATAGTAGAAGCCGGAAAAAGACGTTTACAAGAGGAGATGGGATTTAGTTTACCAGAACTTAAGGAGCATCATTCGTTTATATACAAAGCACCCTTTGCCAATGGTTTAACCGAACACGAACTCGATTTCTTACTTACAGGAAGATACAATGCAGCTCCACTTCCGAATCCGGAAGAGGTAGAAGATTGGAAGTACATAAACGTCCAAGATCTACGAAAAGATATAGCTTTGCATCCTGACGATTATACACCATGGTTTCGCATCATCATGGATGAACATTTGGAAAAAATAATGGCAGGATTATAGACCTGTTAGATGAATATATGAGATTGAAAATCTGTAGAAGAGAAACGTTTAACGCCGCACATAGATTAAACAATCCAAAGTGGGATGAACAAACCAATTTGGAAGTATTTGGAAAATGTAATTCTCCCAACTATCACGGGCACAATTACGTACTCGAAACCTATGTAAGTGGCGAGCCAGATCCTGAAACGGGATACCTGATGGATTTGAAAGTTTTAAAAGAAATTATTAGAGGAGAAGTGTGTGAACGCTTTGATCATAAAAACTTGAACTTAGATACGGAGGAATTCAAAAATTTAAACCCTACTGCGGAGAATATAGTAATGGTTTGTTACCGTTTATTGCGCGAAAAAATTGACCCTAAATTGGGATTGTATTTAAGGTTGTATGAAACGCAAAAGAACTGGGTAGAATACGGAGAAGAATAAAATATTTCTAAAGCCGAACTTTTCTTTGAAACGGGTGTTAATCAAGCGACACGAGAAAGTACAGAGAGATGAATATATTTTGGCACAGAAGAGATTTACGTATAGATGATAATGCTGGGTTGTACAAAGCACTCAAATCGAGTGATGAGGTACAGCCCATTTTTATTTTTGATACCAATATTTTGGACGAATTGCCAAAGGATGATCAACGTGTTGTTTTTATTCATCAAGAGTTACTCAGATTAAAGGCAGAGTATCAAAAGTATGGTGGAGATTTGTGGGTTTTTTATGGGACACCGCAAGACGTCTATCAGAAATTGATAAAAGAACAAAAGCTGCAAGCCGTTTTTACCAATAGAGATTACGAACCTTATGCAAGGGAAAGAGATGCTCAGTTACATGAGCTTTTCAAGGAGGAAGGTGTGGAGTTTGTCGGTGCCAAAGATCACGTGATATTTGAGAAAGATGAAGTATTGAAAGACGATGGTACGCCCTACAAAGTTTACACCCCTTACATGAGAAAATGGAAAGAGAAGCTCAATGAATTTTATTCCTCATCTTATCCCACAAGAAAGTACCTAAGTGCCCTGAATCAAGTTAAACCCAATCCTATTATTAGCCTAGAGAAGATGGGTTTTGAGAATGAACAAACGCAAGAATTTCCTTCACGTGAATTTCCTAAAAGTATAGTAAAATCTTATCACGATAACAGAGATATACCGGCCATTAAAGGGACGAGTCGATTAAGTATTCACTTGCGTTTTGGTACAATCTCTATACGCGAGCTCTCCCGTTTTGCGCAACAACACAATGAGAAATATTGGAATGAATTGATTTGGAGGGATTTTTACCAAATGATTTTGTTTCACTTTCCAACATCCGTAAATAAAGCGTTTAAACCTGAATACGATAAAGTGCAATGGCGCAACAATAAAGAAGAGTTTGAATTGTGGTGCAAAGGAAAAACAGGTTACCCTATGGTAGACGCCGGGATGAGAGAACTCAATAAAACGGGCTTTATGCATAACCGTGTTCGTATGGTAGTGGCGAGTTTTTTAACCAAACACCTTTTAATTGATTGGCGCTGGGGAGAGGCCTATTTTGCGGAGAAATTGTTAGATTTTGACTTAGCCAGCAATGTTGGGGGGTGGCAATGGGCCGCGAGTTCTGGTGTTGATGCACAACCCTATTTTCGTATTTTTAACCCCGAAAGTCAGCTCCAGAAGTTCGATAAGGATGAACGATACGTTAGAAAGTGGATTCCAGAATACGGCACTTCCAAATATCCTTCGCCTGTGGTAGAACATAAAATGGCGCGACAAAGGGCATTGGATGCCTATAAATTTGCTTTAAACAAATCATGAAAATAGGAGAAAAGTTACCCAATCTTAGACTGAAAACCCACCAAGAAACCATTATTCATACGCTTTCTTTAATCGGTGAAAGCAAGTTATTATTCCTAGTTCAAAGTAAGGAGGAGGAAGTTGAAGAAATCTTGCTGGAGAATTTTGATACACTGGTAGATGCAAATATTGAAGTGTATGTACTGAACTATTTGTCTCCCAAAGAAAATTTAGAACTTCAACGTGCAAAAGAATGGCCCTTCACTTTTATTTCAGATGAGAAAAAGGAACTAACAAAGGCATTGGGAGCTAAAAAGAGCTTGTTGAATAGTAAGCCTGATCAAATATTCTTGTTAGATAGGGATGGGAGTTTACAACGCAGTTGGAAAAATAATGCTTTTGACATTCGTGAACTTTTCGGGGCATAATCCCTGTCTTTCTTCCTGTGTATCCATTTTCTTATGTGTAATTCTTTATTTTTGTTGACGTGGAAAACTACAAGGAAGAAATAAAGTTTAAGCTCAAAACCCTACCCGAAAAACCGGGGATTTACCAATATTTTAATGATAAAGGAAAAATCATTTATGTTGGGAAGGCCAAGAACCTTAAGCGTAGAGTAACTTCCTATTTTACCAAAAATCATGATACGGCGAAGACAAGAATACTTGTGCGCAATATTCGTGATATAAAGTATATTGTAGTAGACACAGAATTGGATGCCTTGCTCTTGGAAAATAACTTGATAAAGAAGTATCAACCCAAGTACAACATTCAATTAAAAGATGATAAAACCTACCCGTGGATTTGTATTAAAAATGAACCCTTTCCTCGAGTCTTTAGTACGCGTCGCATCGTAAAAGATGGTTCCCAATATTTCGGTCCATACCCCTCGGTAAAGGTAATGAACACGCTCTTGGAGCTGATTCGAGAATTGTACCCTATACGTACCTGTAACCTCGATTTACATCAGAACAAAATAGAGGAGAAGAAGTACAAAGTGTGTTTAGAATACCACATTGGGAATTGTTTAGGGCCATGTGTAGGTAAAGATTCTCAGAAGAATTACGATGAGTATATTAAGCAAATCAAACACATTGTAAAAGGGAATATTTCTTCTTTGATCAAGGATTTGAAAGAGAAGATGGCACTTGCTGCAGAACAATATGCCTTTGAAGAAGCTCAGAATTACAAGCTGAAAATTGAATCTTTAGAAAAGTACAAAGCTAAATCAACGGTGGTTTCTCCAGTCATCGACAAGGTTGATGTAATTACCATGTTGCAAGACGAGAAAAGTGCTTTTGTAAATTACTTGATGATTGCCAACGGAGCCATTATCAATGGATTTACCGTAGAGGTAAAAAAGAACATGGCCGAAACCAAAGAAGAGATTTTGGCTTATGTGCTTTTGGAAATGCGCGAGCGTTTCAAGAGTATTTCTAAGGAAGTTTTGGTAGAAGAAGATTTGAATTTAGAGTTTGATGAATTTAAGTTCTTTGCACCACAACGCGGAGATAAAAAGTATTTGATAGATCTGTCTTTAAAGAATGCGCGTTTCTTCCAAATGGATAAATACAAGCAAGAGAAAATCAAAAATCCAGAGAAGCACGCCAACAGAATTTTAGAAACGATTCAAAAAGATTTCCGTTTGCAAGAATTACCAGTGCACATGGAATGTTTCGATAACTCTAATATTCAAGGAACCAATCCTGTTTCTGCTTGTGTGGTGTTTAAAAATGCCAAACCCAGTAAAAAGGATTACCGTCATTTTAATATAAAAACCGTTGTAGGTCCAGATGATTATGCTTCTATGACAGAGGCCGTTTACAGACGTTATAAGCGCTTATTAGATGAAAACGAGCCCTTGCCTCAGCTCATCGTGATTGATGGAGGTAAAGGTCAATTAGGCGCTGCATTGGAAGCCTTGGAGCAATTAGACTTACGTGGAAAGATTGCCATCGTTGGTATTGCCAAGCGTTTGGAAGAAATTTTCTTCCCAGGAGATAGTTTGCCTTTGTACCTCGATAAAAAATCTGAAAGTTTAAAGGTGATACAACACATGCGTAACGAAGCCCACCGCTTTGGTATTACCCATCACAGAAACAGAAGAAGTAAAGCTGCTTTGGTTTCCGAAATCACGCAGATCAATGGTATTGGTCCCAAAACCCAAGAAGATTTGATGAAGGCGTTCAAGACCATTTCTAACATTAAAAAAGCCAAAAAAGAAGAAATAGAAAGCATCGTTGGTTTTTCTAAGGCCAAGTTGATTTGGGAGTATTTTCATTAGTCCCCTAGACCAGGTTGTTCGCAACAGTCTCAAATTTGTTGAAGCGCTACCCCTTCCATCCTTGGTGGAGTTAATTCTTTGCCTTCAAATTCCTTATATCCAATAAGAAATCCAAGTCTTCTTCGAGCTTATTACCGATAACTAATACATTGACAGATATTAAGTTTTCCAGCTGTTCAATGGATCGTAAACCACCGCCTACTACGAGGGGTAAGGTGGTTTTTCCTTGCAAGGCCTTTACAATTTTCGGATCAACACTTTCTGTGGCACCAGAGCCGGCATCTAAATAAATGAGTTGTTTGCCCTGTAATTCTCCGGCAATCGCCGTATTGGTTATCAAAGAGATTTGATCTTGCGGTAGGGGAGTAGTTTGACTCACATAAGCCACCGCGCTTTGTTTTCCACCATCAATCAATAAATAAGCAGTAGGAATCACTTCCAAATTCATAGCCTTGATATCTGCAGCATTTTGTATGTGTTGTCCAATCAAATATTCTGGGTTTCTGCCGGATAAGAGACTTAAATAGAGCATTGCATCAGCATCTTCTGAAACTTGATGATAATTACCGGGAAACAATACCACAGGAATTAAGGTAAGTGCTTTCAAGGTTCTAACCACAAAATCTAATTGCGTTTTATTCGCCGTACTTCCACCCACAAAAAAGTAGTCTATCCCAGCAAATTCTGCCTTTTTAATCAAATCTCGTAAGTATTCAACGTCCTGACTCTTCTCTGGATCTATCAGTACAGCAATCTGCCCAGTTCTGGCTTTGATTTGATTGAGTAGCCTAGTTGTCATAATCGAAATAAGCTTCAGCGTTTACAGAGATTACAAAATCCTTATGGGTTAAAATTTTCATTTCAACGCGTCGGGTTAAAAAGGGATTGATAATGTTCCCTATCCAGTTTTCATCATCAATTTTATGCAGCAACAATTGCTTGGCGAATATGATTTCTTTTCGTCCAGCCAATTTATAAAGGGCTTCTTTTGCACTCCAAACTTTGATCATTTCTTCCGTGGAGTCTAGATCTAAGGAAGCTTTTTCTTTCTCACTTAAAAACTTGTGTTTTACGCGGTGGACCTTTTCTCTGATGGGTTCTAAATCCAATCCTACAGCGTGGTGTTTACAAAAAGCAAGTCCAACCACATTGGTAGAATGAGAAATGGAAATATAACCTTCTCCTTCTATATAAGGTGCTCCAATGGAATTGTACAGAATTTCATCGTTCCCAAATTTGGTAGTTCTCAAAACTCGGGTAGCCACGTACTCTCTTCTTCGGTTAGGATGCGAGAAAGTAGCGAGTTTATCTAGTTCTTTGGGAAGTAAATTGTGTAAATGTTCATCAATTGGAAAATCTTTATAGAACATTAAATGAACTTCCACATCATTGATAGCTATTTTTTCGAAGGTAAACACGGGGAAAAGATAAGAAATCTTTGGTGTTTGAAGGTAGAGAGCTGTGTGAATATCTATAATTTGATTTATTGGTTGTAACAATTCACGTTTGCTGCGTTACGCTTAAAAACCTAAATAAATGAAGTCAATAATCTGTGTGTGCTTACTACTGTTCTCAGGAATTACCTTTGGACAAGAAACCCAAACATTCTCTTTTTATTTTGAATCAAATAGAGCTACGTTTTCAAGCTTAGAATTCAAGAAGGTAGCGCAATTATTGGATACAGTACTTGTGCAACAGATAAAAATTACTGCAAGTTGTGATGATGTGGGAAGCGTAAAAAGCAATATGGTTTTATCTCAAAAGAGAGCAGATTTTGTAAAGTCTTATCTCGTAAATAACCTAATGCTAGAAGGTCATAAAATTGAGACCCAAGCTTTGGGAGAAATAGCATTAAAAGATTCAACACTATCATTTATTGAACAAAGAAAAAACAATAGGGTGGCTACCTTGAGGGTAAGTTATAACCTGAAGCAAAAACGAGAAGGATTAGATAAAGCAGAGCCTATAGTTGAAAAGAAAAGCGTTGCGTTAACAAATGTTGTGAAAGGGGATAAAATAAGATTAGAAGCAATACAGTTTGTAGGAGGGAAGGATGAGTTTTTAAATTCTGCTTACCCAATTTTGAATGAGCTGTTGCGTGAACTAAGGAATAATCCAGAAGTAAAAATTGAAATACAAGGACATGTTTGTTGTATGAAAGATGGAGGAGAAGGGGTGAATTTAGTTACAGGTAGAAAGACCTTGTCTGAAGATAGAGCAAAGGCAGTTTATGATTATCTCGTGCAAAGAGGAATAGAAGAAGATAGACTGAGTTATGTAGGGTTGAAAAGTAAATACCAAACAGGAATAAATAACCTCGCAGATAGACGAGTAGAAATATTGATAAAATAATTAGCTACTCTACAATTTTAGCAGCAATTGACACGTGATAGTTAGAGCATAAGAACGTTTCATATGTAGAGTGTAAAAAGCACCTCACTTTGAGGTGCTTTTTGATAATCGTCTATTTGAGCAAAGATTTTCTCTTTCATCCACCACGTTAAAACATCTTCTACTGGAAGTTGTAAGTGTTTTGATAGGGTAATTATTTGAAGCTTTGTTGGAAGGAGTTTACCATTTTCAAATTTGCTGATTAAGGCTTGATCTATTCCACTAACTTGTGCCAAGTCCTTAACTTTCAACTTTAAATGGTTACGTTGTGTTTTAAGGATATTCATTTTTATTGACTTATTAGTTCTTGACAAATTCAGTCAATATCATTTGGTCTTCCAAAAAAAAGAGAGTCCCTTAAAAAGAGACTCTCCATATATATTGCCAGCCTAACTATCTGTAAAAACAGGAAATTAGGACAGAGAAATCCGCCGAAGCGGATATAAATTACATCATTCCTGGCATTCCACCTGGCATACCTCCTGGCATTCCTGCTGGTGCACCTTCTTCTTGTGGTTCATCTACAATTACACATTCTGTAGTCAACAACATAGAAGCGATAGAAGCAGCGTTTTCGATAGCGATACGCGTTACTTTAGTTGGATCAATAACTCCAGCAGCGTAAAGGTTTTCGAATACTTCAGTTCTTGCGTTGTAACCAAAGTCATCTTTACCTTCTTTCACACGTTGAACGATAACAGCTCCTTCACCACCTGCGTTAGCAATAATTTGACGTAAAGGCTCTTCAATTGCTCTTCTTACGATAGCGATACCTGTAGTCTCGTCGTCATTAACTCCTTCTAAGTTTTCGATAGCGTCTACTGCACGAATCAAAGCAACACCACCACCTGGGATGATTCCTTCTTGAACAGCGGCTCTTGTTGCAGCTAATGCGTCATCAACTCTATCTTTCTTCTCCTTCATCTCTACTTCAGTAGCAGCACCTACGTAAAGAACAGCAACTCCTCCAGCTAATTTAGCCAAACGCTCTTGTAATTTCTCTTTATCGTAGTCAGAAGTTGAAGCTTCCATTTGCACTTTGATTTGCTCTACACGTGCAGTGATTGCTTCTTTTTGTCCAGCTCCGTTAACAACTGTAGTGTTGTCTTTGTCGATCTCAACTTTTTCAGCAGTACCCAACATATCAACTGTTGCGTTCTCTAAAGTAAATCCTCTTTCTTCAGAGATTACTTGTCCACCTGTTAAGATTGCGATGTCTTCTAACATTGCTTTTCTTCTATCACCAAATCCTGGAGCTTTAACTGCAGCAATTTTCAGTGATCCTCTAATTCTGTTTACTACCAAAGTAGTTAAGGCTTCACCATCAACATCTTCAGCAATAATTAATAAAGGTTTTCCAGATTGAGCAACTGGCTCAAGTACAGGAAGTAAATCCTTCATGTTAGAGATTTTCTTGTCGTAGATAAGGATGTATGGATTCTCCAAATCAGCGATCATTTTCTCTGTATTTGTTACGAAGTATGGAGATAAGTAACCTCTGTCGAACTGCATACCTTCTACCGTTCTTACTTCAGTTTCTGTTCCTTTCGCTTCTTCAACAGTAATCACACCATCGTTTCCAACAACTTTCATTGCTTCAGCAATCAATGATCCAATCATCTCGTCATTGTTTGCAGAGATAGAAGCAATTTGTTTGATTTTATCGTTATCAGAACCAACCTCTTGAGATAATTCTTTCAATTTAGCAACGATAGCCGTAACTGCTTTATCGATACCTCTTTTCAAGTCCATTGGGTTTGCTCCTGCTGCAACGTTTTTCAATCCTGCAGTAATGATAGCTTGTGCCAATACAGTTGCAGTAGTTGTTCCGTCTCCTGCAATGTCTGCAGTTTTAGAAGCAACTTCTTTTACCATTTGTGCTCCCATGTTTTCAGTTGCGTCTTTCAACTCAACTTCTTTGGCTACAGTAACACCATCTTTAGTTACGTGTGGAGCTCCAAATTTTTTGTCTATTACAACGTTTCTTCCTTTTGGTCCTAAGGTTACTTTCACTGCATTTGCTAATGCATCAACACCTTTTTTTAATTTTTCTCTTGCTTCTACGTCGAAGTAAATATCTTTTGCCATTGTCTTAATTTTTTAATTAACCGATGATTCCGTAAATGTCTGCTTCTCTCATGATAAGGTAAGTCTTACCTTCTAATTTGATCTCAGTTCCTGAGTACTGACCATAGATTACGCTATCGCCAACTTTTACCGTCATAGGCTCGTCTGGTTTACCATTTCCGGCAGCAACGATAGTTCCTCTTAATGGTTTCTCTTTCGCTGTATCTGGAATAATAATTCCACTTGCTGTCTTTTCTTCTGCAGGCGCTGGCTCTATAAGAACGCGGTCTGCTAATGGTTTCATTAATGACATATCTATTTGTGTTTATGTAAAATTTATATGGTGCTCCTTGTCGAAAAATATGCCAAAGCATATTTGACAGTTGAAAGCAAAAAAAATGTCAGTATGCGTGACATACTGACATTTTAAAATATTGTTTAAGCCAAATAAGAATGACGAAATGCCACGCTTATTATTGAGCTCCTCCTTGTTCTCCTGCTGGAGCTTGAACTGGCTGTTCTGTTTGTGTTGCTTCTTCTTGTTGAACTGGTGCGTCTTGTCCTTTGTAAATCATTGTCATTACAATAGATAAAACTCCGATA
>NZ_JAWWCF010000110.1:0-10289 GCF_033720595.1 Lishizhenia sp.
AAGCAATTGGTCAATAAAAGTGGAATGAAAGTACGTTTAATCCAAAACATCGATAGAAAACTACCGCTAGAAGATATAGGATCTTCACAGGGGAAAAGTTTGAACGAGGTTTTGGATGAAATTGAAATGATTGTTCAATCTGGAACGCGCGTGAACATCAATTACTACATAGATGATATGTTAGATGATGGTGAGCACGAAGAGATTTACGAATACTTCTCAGATGCTGAAACTGATGATCTGAAAGAGGCCTACGAAGAGTTCGACGGTGATTACAGTGAAGAAGAATTAAGATTGATGCGTATTAAGTTTATGTCAGAAATGGCCAACTAAACGTAAAAAAATATAGAGAAAAGCGGACAATGAAAGTTGTTCGCTTTTTTTATGTCTATTTGTTACGCGCTCAATCTGTAAGAAATTTTAGTTTTATACGACCAAACTAAATCCATAGGAAATGCGTTTGCGTACCTATGTTAAATAGACAATAATCATAGACGATAAATATGAGTGAAATTCATACTTCAGTACAAGAATACTACGGAAAAGAATTAGAGAAGTCGGAAGACTTGAAAACGAATGCATGTTGCACATTAACCGCTCCACCAAAGCATATTATGGAAGCGTTGAGAGATGTTCACGATGAAGTTCAGGCGAAATATTACGGTTGTGGATTAACCATTCCTTCTAAAGTGAAAGGATTGAAGATTTTGGATTTAGGTTCAGGTTCAGGTAGAGATTGTTATATCGCAGCAAAATTAGTAGGTGAACAAGGTGAGGTTGTAGGTGTAGATATGACCGATGAGCAATTAGCTGTGGCCAACGAGCATCTAGAATACCACAGAGAGAAATTTGGGTATGCTACGTCAAATGTTCGCTTTTTAAAAGGGAATATCGAAGCCTTGGATGAATTGGATCTAGAACCGGGTAGCTTTGATTTAATTATCTCTAATTGTGTGATCAACTTGGCGGAAAATAAAGAGAAAGTTCTGCGTGATGCTTTTCATCTTTTGAAACCAGGTGGAGAAATGTACTTCTCAGATGTGTATGCAGACCGTCGTTTCCCTGTGGAACTACAAAAGGACCCTGTGTTGTGGGGGGAATGTATTTCTGGAGCATTGTATTGGAATGACTTCTTAAACATTGCCAAGAAAGTTGGATTTACAGATCCGAGAGCAGTAGAAAACAAAGTGATTACGGTTGAGAATCCTGAACTAGAAGAGAAGTTGGGGGATATCAATTGTTTTAGTGTTACCTATCGTTTGTTTAAAATAGACGGACTGGAGTCTGACTGTGAAGATTACGGTCAAGCTGTGAAATACAAGGGGACAATCACAGAAGAGAAAGCATCTTTTGATTTAGATGATCATCATAATTTCCCTGCGGGTAAAGTGATGGCGGTATGTGGTAATACCTACAAAATGCTACACGATACACGTTTTAAAGAAGATTTCGAATTCTATGGAGATTGGAGCACACACTACGGAATTTTTGAAGGTTGTGGGGGTGCTATGCCGTTTTCTATTGGAGAGCCAGGAACAGAAGCTTCTTGCTGCTAGTAAACGATAATATTATGGAAGAAGGACTGTCTACTGAGATGGTCCTTTTTTGTTTAATACAACATATTTATATGCCCGTATTTAGTATGGACAAAAGCATCATCGGCGAATGAATATTGTAAACTATAGCTAAAACAAGTTGTATTAGTGAGTTGGTTTTTAACCGTCCCATTCCAGAAATCTTGGATGTTATTCGAATGAAAAACTACCTTTCCCCATCTGTTGTAGATAATGAATTCGAATTGATCTAAGGGACAACTGGCTACAGCAGATATTTCATCGTTCACACCATTTTGGTTAGGGGTAAAAGTGTTGGGTAGATAAAGTACACAATCACAATTTTCTGTTTCAATTAAAATGGTATCACTTGCTTCAAAACAATTTTCAACATTAACCCAGTAAGTTCCTGCTTCATTTACAATAAGTTCAGCTTCTGTAGATCCATCCTGCCATAAAAATGTTGAGTAGGGGTGATGTGCGTTTAAAACAATGGATAAATCCTCACAGATGCTTGTGTCTGTTCCTAAATTGACTTGAGGACCTGGAGGTGTATAAATTAAGATGCTGTCTTCGTACGTACATCCATTTTGCTCTACCGCTAAACTAAGGTTTTGGGTTTGTGTAATACTGATGGAATTTGAAGTAGAATTATCCGACCATAAGTAATTGGCATTATTGAGATTATACAAGAAATTCAAGGTGTCTCCAGGGCAGAAGATAGCAGTATCTTGATCGAATGAAAAGATTTGTTCGGGGTAATAGTCTACCATTATATTGTCAGAACTAGAGCAACCATTTTTAGTTATTTCAAGAGAATATAAACCCGCGCTATTTACTGTAATGGTTGAGTCAGTTGATCCATTAGACCATAAATAGGAGTTGCCTTTGTATTGCGGTGAAAGTGTTAAAGTTTCGTCGGGACATAAGGTAGTGTCATTTCCAATATTAAACGTGAAAGGCTCCTGAACATAAACCCAAATGTCAAAAGTATCACATTGGGAATAAATAAGATAGTTGGTAGATTGTTGAGGACTTACCGTAAAATTGTTACTTGTGGAGAGAATTGTACTTGGATTTGTACTTTCTGCCCAGCCAATAAAGCTATTGGAGTTTACATTCAAGGTCGCAGAGGTATTCTGACAAATAGTAGTGTCAGGTGAATGTGTTAAACAAGTTTCTTTAACTAAGATGTCATCAAAGAAATAATAAGAATATTCGTTGAATACAATGTCGTTATGATTTGTAGGTGTTAATGAAGTGTTTTGACCGTTACTAAAACAACCAAGGATTATATATTGAGAGGGACTTGACGCTGTGAAAGTTCCTGAAATTTTAACCCAGTTTACCGAATCCGTAATAATTTTTTGTTCAATAATTTGAGGAGTAAAATTTAATACATCAGATTGAAACGAGTTAATAAGTGTATCAGAAAAATACATTCCAAGATTATTAGATGCAAATCTACTTTTTGCAGCTAAGGAAACATGAAACTTTGCATAATAATGCTGACCAGGTGTTAGAGTTTGCAGCAATTGAGTTTGTATATATTCTCTCGAATTAGAATCATTGTAAATACTCGAACAATATGCGCCTACCATATTATTACCTGATTTTGGTAAATGATTCCATGGTGAGTTTAAGCAATAAATAGAACAAGTATTTGGTACATTAAGGCTAAAGAAATCTGAAGTTGCCAGAGTAGGTAAATTCCAATCTTGAAAATAGCTATTAAATTGATTTACAGCTACACCTCCAACACAAGGTAGTGAAACCGTATTCTCAAAACTAGGATTCGGAACTAGGTTCTGTGCAGCGGTCCAGAAACAAGATGCAGTAAATATAAAGAATAGTATTAGGTGCTTTAATGTCATTTAGGAGATTTACTATTACCTGTTGTTGATAACAACGGAGTGGCTGATCGTAAAGTTGGTAGTAGATTTGAAAAATAACTACTCAATAATCAAAGTAATCCTCAAACGTTCTTCCTCTGGTAAGTCATAATTATCCGCTGAAGATTTGCGCTTGATGTTGAATTCTATGTAATCTTCTCCGGTGTAATTTTGTTCCGTAGAATAGAAATAAGAGTAAGGATAGAGTTCTGTGGAATCCGAGAAATATTCACTTGTATCAGCGTGTAAAGGTTCCGAAATCATTTCTACTTCATCTTCGGCACTGTTGACCATAAAATTGTAGACGTAATCTGTATTTACCTTAACTGTGTCAGTAATATCTCGTGTAGGTGTAATCCATAGCGTTTTCTTACAACTGAAAAAGAATGAAGAACAAATAATTATAAAAGCTAGTTTTTGCATAAAGCACGGTTTGATAGGGTTAAAGTACTGAATTTAAATCATTTTTTGAAGCTCTTCCCAGAATTTTGGATAGGATTTTTCCACCACTTCAGGATGTTGTATGTCTATTTCTCCCAGGTTTACTAGAGGTGCAAAAGACATGGCCATTCTATGGTCTTCATAGGTGGTAATACTTAAGTTTTTAGGAAGTTCTTTGATTTGCTTTCCATAGATCTTGATGCTTTCACCGAAATCTTCTACTTCTACATTTAAACGTGCCAGTTCGGTTTGTAGTGCCTTCACTCTATCGGTTTCTTTGATGCGTAAACTGTGTATACCGTCTAAATGTAATTCAACTCCCGTTACACCGCATAATACAGCCAAGGTTTGGGCTAAGTCCGGACAATTTTGAACGTTTAATTTGAGTTCTGTTGGGAATTCTTTAGGCACTTTCTTAAGCGTGGCACCTTCGTCATCAAAACTTGTTTCTATTCCAAAAACGGTTGCAATGGCTGCGATAACAGCGTCGCCTTGTAAGGAATTTTCTTGAAGTCCTGGTAAAAACAATTCTTCTAAGTCAGAAAGTATTAAAAAGCTATACCAATAGCTTGCTGCCGACCAATCATTCTCAACCCTTAATTCTCCACCCGAATACCTGCCAGGGTTTACGCGTATTTTATTTTCGTAATGACGCAAGGTAATGCCAAATTGCTGCATCAATTCTAAGGTCATATTGATGTAAGGTTTAGAAGCGGTTTTACCTTCGAGTTTGAAAAATAATCCATTGGGTAAAAGTGGTGCTACCATCAATAAAGCAGAGATGTACTGACTGCTTATACTGCTATCTATAACTAATTCTTGACATGCATTAATAGGTTGGAAGGGATGTATTTCCAAAGGAGGATATCCTTCTTCACCTAAATAACTGATTTGAGCTCCTAAATTACGCAAAGCATCTACTAAAATACCAATTGGACGTTGGTGCATGCGCTCCGTTCCTTGGAGGATGAAGTTATCGTTTTGCAGGGCATAATATGCAGTAAGAAAACGCATAGTGGTTCCAGCATCTTTTACGTCCTTCACCTGTCCCTCATTTTGCAATAACTGCAACATGGTTTGTGTATCTCTGGCGTTAGAAAGATTTGTGATTACAATTTCTTCCTTGCTCAAAGCTTGTATAATCAATGCTCTGTTTGCAATGCTTTTACTTGCAGGAAGTTGTATTTCTTTCCCTTTTGGCATTGCATTCACACGTTGTAATTTCATGACTAAAAATCAATTTTTCCGTGATGAATAGCTTTGCGCATAAAGAGTACAGCTCCAAGTCCAAAACCAAGAACCAAAGCGATATCTGAAATGTGATAGAGTAAAATGTTTCCTTCTAAAACCGCCATAGAACCTTGATTTTTCAAGAGGTCAAGAATGGAGTAGAAGTGAATTCCCCAACCAACAATACCAAAAACTAAAAAGGTCAACAAGTGTTTGCTAGCTACTTTTACTTTTTCAGAAGTTTGAAGGTTTTCGTTTTTCATTAAAGCAATGATCAATCCTAAGTTTACAGCAATTAAAAGCAATAAAATCAAGGGCATGAAAGGCGAGAGGTAGTACTCAAAGTTGTAGCCTACTATTCTAGAAATAAAGCGTTCTGAAAGTTCTTCTCGGTAATAAAACAAAAGGCCTGTTGCTGTTAGGAAAAGAAGGATTCCTGTTAAGGCTTTGTTACGAAGTAACTGTATCATTTATGTTTTGCGTTTTTTCTTTTTCGCTGCTGGGAAAAGAATATTATTTAAGATTAATCTATAACCTGGAGAGTTAGGGTGAAGGTTTAAATCTGTGGGTGGGTCACCCACTCTGTGCTGGTAATCTTCAGGGTCATGTCCTCCATAAAACGTCCAAGTACCCATACCGTGTTCTCCGTGTATATAGCGCACCGTTCCTAAATTTTGAGATTCACCCATTATGGTAACATTCGATTTGATGTATTCTTTTCTGAAGTCCGTTGTTTGTCCGTAAAAACCAGGGATAATATCTGTGTGACATTGGGTCAACATGGTGGGAACGACATCCCATTTTGCAGAGAAATCGAATAAAGTAAAGTAGTCGTTTTTTTCATTTACTTTTCTGTGGTCTGCGGTACCATCAATTTCGCTGTATTCGTAAACCAGTGGGTTTTGTTCTAATTCGTAGTTTTCGAAAGCAAAACTGTTGCTGTAATCTAGTTTTTCTTGACAATTTGGATCTGCTGGATCACCGTCGTACATGTCTTCACAAATATCTGTTTCATGCGCGGCAAGGGCGATGTCATAACTATCAGTCCCGCTACACATTGTAAATAAGAAGCCTCCTCCAAAAACGAAACTCTTAATGTTAGCGGCAACTGCTAATTTCATGTCAGAGACTTTTTCAAAGCCTAGTTTTCGGGCACTTTGTTCTAGTTCTGCAACTTGTTGTCTGTACCACGGGGCATTTTTAAAATTAGCGTAGAATTTTCCGTATTGTCCTGTGAAGTCTTCATGGTGCAAATGCAACCAGTCATATTCTACTAATCCACCAGCGATTACTGTACTGTCGTATACCTTATCATAAGGTATTTCTGCATATTCCATCACCAGAGTTACGGCGTCATCCCAGGGTTGTTTCCCACCAGGAGTGTATACTGCAATTTTTGGTGCTTTTTCCAATTGCACCACTTCTTGATTCACTTCAGGGTTAGCAATTTCTCTTTTAATAGCTTCAACTTGACCATCTGCTAAGATTTCGTAACTCACACCACGAATAATAAGCATGTCTTCTATTGTGCTTAAATGTGGCATGAGAAAAGCTCCTCCTCTGTAATTCAGTAGCCATTCAATTACTACTTCATTTTCCAATACAAAAAACGCAGCTCCATAGGCCTTTAAATGATTGCTTTGACCGGCATCCATTGGAACGATGATCTGCGTAGCTTTGGCTTGTAAACCAAAAAGTAGAAATAGAAAAAAAATGATTTTTTGCATGGCATTAACGTTGCGATTTCCTCTAATTTATGATTTAAAACGGAGTATCGTCAAAGTCATTGCTTGAAAAGTTAAAATCGTCTTCTATTTCATCCATTTTACTACGAACGGTCATTGTATTTGGCTGGTCTTCAAATCCTGCTGAAGGATTCATAGCACTTGGAACAACTTCTTCGTGTTCATCGAATGCAGCATCTCTGTTTTCGAAACGTGCATATTTACCGATAAACTTCAAACGAACTGTATCCGTGGCACCGTTACGGTGTTTTGCAATGATGATATCTCCAACTCCTTGTGTAGGGCCATAATCATCTTCTGTAATTCCATAGTATTCTGGACGGTAAATAAATGATACGATATCGGCATCCTGCTCAATAGCTCCAGATTCCCTAAGGTCAGAAAGTACAGGTCTTTTATCACCACCCCTTTGTTCAACCGAACGCGAAAGCTGAGAAAGTGCAATCACTGGGATGTTCAATTCACGGGCAATTTCCTTAATCGAACGCGAGATTTGAGAAATCTCTTGTTCACGAGAACCAACTCCTTTATTGTTAGAACCCGCAGTCATCAACTGCAAGTAATCAATGATTACCATGTTGATGTCGTATTTATCTTTCAATCGTCTACACTTGGCTCTCAATTCGAAGATAGAGATACCTGGTGTATCATCGATGAAAATTGGAGCATTGGTCAATCGTGTAATACGTGAGTGCAGTTGTTGCATCTCATGATCGGCCAAGTTACCTTTTCTTAATTTTTCTGCTGGAATACGCGTCTCCGATGAAATCAAACGTTTTACCAACTGTACGTTTGACATCTCCAGAGAGAATACTGCTACACCTTGGTTGTAATCTACGGCAGTATTTCTAGCCATTGAAAGTACGAAGGCAGTTTTACCCATGGCAGGACGAGCGGCAATTACAATCATATCCGAACGCTGCCAACCCGCAGTAATTTTATCCAAATCTTTAAATCCGGTAGGAATCCCAGATACACCATCCTGTATTTTGGTAGCACGCTCAATTTCGGCCATGGCCTCCATCATAGACGTTTGCATGGTGTGGTACCCTTTTTTCATGTTGTTCTGCGTAATGGCAAACAACTCTTCTTGGGCATTTCCAAGTAATTCAAATACATCTTTGGTTTCGTCAAATGAGTTCTTTAACAAGTCGTTACTCATTTTAATTACTTGACGCTGAATGTATTTCTGGATAATGATACGGGCGTGGGCTTCAATGTGCGCCACAGAACCTATTCGTTGGGTAAGCGATGATAAATAAACAACACCTCCAGCTAATTCTAACTCTCCAAGTTGTTTTAACTTTTCTGTGATTGTTAATAAGTCAATCGGTTCAGAAGCACCAAATAATTGTTGTATACAATTGAAAATGGCTTGGTGTTTTGGATCGTAAAAAGCTTCAGGTGTACCCAATACGTCAATCGCATCGTTCACCGCACTTTTCTCCAACATCATGGCACCCAACACCGCCTGCTCTAGTTCTATTGCTTGTGGTGGTACTTTTCCGATTTCTCCCATCGTAGATTTTACACGTTGTAGTCTACCTTTACTTACGCGTTGGTTGTTTTCCCCATTCTCCATAGGCACAAATATAGAAAATCGAAGCGGGCTTTAATAGCATAATTTTAGTGAATTGATGAGTTGTTTAAAGAAAGTGACTTATCAACGAATTGTTGAAAACTGTAGGAATGCAAGCTTTGAAATCAAAAGTGTGTAACTCGTTAAAATACATGGTTTTATGTTTGTTGTGTAACAGTTAATCTTGATTCTGCTCTGTCTGAAACTCCCTCTGCCTTTTATAGTTAAATCCTGTTGCACTTAGGTTTTGAAAATATAGTTCACCACCTGTCTAACTGTCTAAGTTTTCTACCTTAGCAAAACACATTAATTTTCATTCTTTATGCGCGTAGTAAATGCCAGACAGAACAATCTTAAGAACGTTTCATTAAGCCTTCCAGAAAATCAGTTAATTGTGGTTACCGGTCTTTCGGGTTCTGGAAAATCATCCTTAGCCATGGGGGTTATTGGTAATGAAGGGTATCGTTATTTCTTAGAAAGTTTGCCGGCTTATAATCAACAAAATGCGCAACGTATTCCTTCTGCTGATGTGGATGAGTTGAAAGATTTACCACCTGTAATTAAAGTGGAGCAAAGCAAAAGGTTTCAATCAATCAATGCAACCTTTGGGACGCTTTCTGAGCTTGCGCCTTTGTTTCGTATTCTTTTTGCGCGTTATTCAGGTAAGGAAGCTATGAGTAAATCGTTGTTCTCTTTTAACCATCCTAAAGGTATGTGTGCAACCTGCAGAGGTATAGGGGAGGCTGAGTACATAGATATCGATAAATTGGTAGGTGACCCCAGCAAAACTTTACGTGAAGGTGCTATTGTTACAACTTTACCGAATGGGTATATCGTTTATTCTCAAGTTACAGTAGACGAACTCAATAAAGTGTGCAAGGCACACGGTTTTTCTGTGGATGTTCCTTGGAAAGATTTAACAGAAGAGCAACAAGATGTCATCTTAAATGGGAGTGACAAGTTGAAGGTGTTTTATGGAAAACACAGCATAGAGTCGCGCCTGCGCTGGGAAGGTTTAAAAGCTAAGCCACGAGAGGAAGGCTACTATAAAGGCATGATGCCCATTATGAAAGACATTTTGAAAAGAGATAGAAATCCAAACATTTTGCGTTTTGCAAGTGCTATGGAATGTCCTTCTTGTAAAGGTGCACGAATTAAAGCAGAACATTTAAAATATACATGGCAAGGTTATAATTTTAAAGAATGGATGGAGTTTTCTTTAGAGGAACTCTACGCTAAGTTAAAGGGATTTTCCTTATATGGAGGAGAGCAGGTTTTAGTGGATAAATTATGTACACAATTGTATGACCTTATTCATCTTGGAATGGGACATTATCAATTGAGCACGCAGAGCACGGCAATTTCTTCCGGTGATGCCCAAAGGATGAAGTTGGTGAAACAAGTCAACAGTAATTTACAAGGTATTTTGTATGTTTTCGATGAACCTTCCATAGGTTTACCCGAAACCTATCAAAAGCATTTGCGCTATATTATAGACCGACTTCTGTACAAGGGGAACACGGTAATGGTAGTGGAACACGATTTAAACTTTATTCAATCCGCAGATTGGATTGTTGAGTTAGGACTTAAGGCTGGAGCTGAAGGTGGAGAAATTGTGTTTAATGGAAGTAAAAGCGAATTCCTTGCGCATAAAACATTGAACACCCCTACTAAACTTGCTTTGAGCGAAGATGAGCAGATAGCCACTCCCATTGCGTTGGAACAGGGAATGGAAAAGTTAAAGGGTGGCCTTACAGTTTTTACTCGAAAATCGAAGGAAGTAGAAAGAACTTTGAAGGAATATGCTAGAAAAGAAGCATTCAATATTCAAACGGTAAATGATCAAGCT
>NZ_JAWWCF010000111.1:0-10231 GCF_033720595.1 Lishizhenia sp.
GATTGTATAGCTCGTTTCCAATTTCATTATTTACATAAATTAGCATATTTGCCCATCCAAAATACCATTTTTTTAATACAGGATCATGGCTCATCAGAGTCTTCCAGGCATCTTCTAAAATTTTAGTTTGAAGCAATAGATAAAAATGAAATTGAACGTGCTGCACTTTCAGACAACTTTGAAACAGAAGCTTTTGAAGGTTGGGAAGGACATAATGCGCAAAAAAGCATGGAGTCTTTGGACAAGAGATTTGCACGTAGTCAAGGAAATTCTTCTAAAAAGTGGACCATCACCTTAATTGGTGGTAGTGCACTCTTAACCTTATTCTTCATATTCATCAATCTAGAAAACAAAGAAGACCCTAAAACGGTTACAGAAGTTTCTACTCCTATTAAAATGGATGAACCCATTCTAGAAGATAAAGAAACAAACAAAGTTGAAGAACAAAACAAACAAGATGAACAAGCTATAGCGGTTCTGCAACCCAAAGAATTAGAACATACGCTAGATAGAACAGAACTTGTTGAGTTAAGAAAGGGAAAAACTTCTGAAGAAGAAGAACTTCATCAGCCCCAAATATTGATGGATAAATTGAATATTGAAGAGGTCGAATTAAATAAGCAAGAGCTACCTCAGTTGAATTATCAGATAAAAAAAGAAATTTACCTCTATGATTTAAAACTGGTAGACTACCGTCCTTACAGAAAGGAAAGAATGAAAGAGGAAAAATTGGTAATGTCTGGTACTCCTGCGAATCAGGAAGCGCAACAGACATCAGAACAAAATTTCGAGTATGAAGAAGTAGATATACCCTACATCGAATATTTAGAAAAAAGCATGTACTACTTTTCAAAAGGCATGTATAAAAAGGCGCTTGTACGCTTCAATAAAATACTCGATCATTATCCAAACGATGTAAATGCGCACTTCTATGGTGGTTTATGTTACTACAATTTAAACGAAGGAAAGGTGGCTTTAGATTATTTTGAAAAATCCTACTCACTGAGCTATGGTAACTTTAAAGAAGAAGCTGAATGGTTGAGTTATTTGACTTATATAGACCTTAAACAAAATAAAAAAGCAAGGGCCTTACTTCAACAAATTGCGCATCAAGGTGGATTTTATAGTGAACGTGCCAAAGACATTCTAAATAAGTAAATTGAATTTTCTTGAAACATAAAAAAGCCCCGATTTTGCATCGGGGCTTTTTAGTATTCTTTATTTTTCTCTTACCATTCGCTTTAACAATGGACTAGGTCTGTATCTGTCTTCTCCATATTCCTCGAATAATTCTTGTAATTGGTTCAATACATTTTCTTCACCTATTTCTTCCATCCAAGCCAACAATCCTTTCGGGTAGTTCACCCCTTTTGTCATGGCTAAATCTATGTCTTCTTTAGAGGCGATGTTTAAGAACAAAGCATCCACGGCCTCATTGATCAACATAGCCAAAATTCTGTTTAAGATTTTTCTTCCTAACACCTCATCTTTAACTGGCTCTGGTTTCACTGCTCCTTCAGCATAGTCAAAGTAACCTCTACCTGATTTTCTACCTAAGTATCCTGCTTCAGCGTGACGTTTTTGTGTAAAACTCGGCTTGTAACGTGGATCGTAATAGAAAGATTTAAATACTGTTTCTGTAACCGTATAGTTGATGTCATTTCCAATGTAATCCATTAAAGTAAATGGTCCCATTCTAAATCCACCTAACTCAGTCATTGCCCAGTCGATAGTCGCAAAATCTGCTACACCTTCTTCATAAATACGTAAAGCTTCTCCGTAGAAAGGACGTGCTACACGGTTCACGATAAACCCAGGAGTGTCTTTTGCCAAGACTGTAACTTTCTTCCATGAGTCAATGATAGCTCTGGCCTCTTTAGTTACCGCTTCACTTGTTTGAACCGCTGGTATAATTTCTACCAAAGGCATTAATGGTGCAGGGTTAAAAAAGTGAATTCCTATCATTCTACTTGGGTTCTCCAAAACAGACCCAATAGAAGCAACAGAAAGAGAAGAAGTGTTCGAAGCCAAAATACAATCATCGCTCACGATAGATTCCATTTGTTTAAACATCTTGTGCTTCACCTCAAGGTTTTCAACAATTGCCTCTATGATTAATCCACAATTTTGAAAATCGTTTCTATCTCCAGAATAGTTGATACGGTCTAAAATAATTTCTGCTTCTTCTGCAGAATATTTTCCTTTTTCAACTAGTCGATTAAAAATCTTTTCCATGCTTGCCTTTGCTCTTTTTAAAGCATCAGCATTAACATCTATTAAGTTTACTTGGTGTCCGGCTTGAGCAGCAACCTGAGCAATACCTGCTCCCATTGTACCTGCTCCTAAAACTCCTACTTCTATCATTTCAATATTATTTTCCTGTAAATTCTGGTTTTCTTTTCTCTAAGAACGCACTTGTACCTTCATTAAAGTCATGGGTTTGCCCTGCTTCTGCCTGTAACTCTTCTTCAACAGCTAACTGCTGTGTTAAATCGTTCGTAAAACTTTGGTTGATAGCCTTTTTAGTAAGTCCTAAACCTCTGGTTGGCATAAGCGCTAATTTACCAGCAAAAGCAGTAACTTCCTCTTCGAAAGTTTCTTCTCCCAATACTTTGTAAATCATGTTTAGCTTTTCAGCTTCAGCTGCACTTACTTTATCTCCCGTCATCATCAATGCCATAGCTTTTTGCGCACCAATTAAACGTGGCAAGAAGAAGGTTCCTCCTGAATCTGGTATTAAACCTATTTTAGAAAAAGCCTGGATAAAGCTTGCACTTTCTTTGGCAAAAACAATATCACACGCCAATGCAATGTTTGCACCTGCACCTGCCGCTACTCCATTAACTGCAGCAATAACTGGTTTTTCTAAATTTCTAATTTTTTCAATAATCGGATTGTAGTGTTTGGCTACGATAGACTTCAATTCTGGTCCGTTCGGATCCGTAGCCTCTGCCAAATCTTGACCAGCACAAAACGCTTTTCCTGCTCCTGTTAACACTACACATCTTACGCTATCATCCGTAGCACAAGCATCTAACTCTTCTTGCAAAGCCATTGCCATAGCTTGGTTAAAACTATTAAATACCTTCGGACGGTTGAAAGTGATCGTACGAACACCTCCATTATTTTGTATATCTAAAACCATGATTATTCTTTTGGGCGAAAATAGCCAAAATGAATGCAAAAGCCAATATTTACTGCAGATGCAACATTTTACTACTTCACAATACTATATGTTATTATATAATTCTACAGATTGTTGAAAACGCATTGCTAATTCATCTCTCAACCACAATGGCTTCACCACCTCTATTTCAAAAGCGTAACTTACCAATTGACGAATCAATTCTTCTGAAATCAATACCTCTAATTCGAAGGTTGTACGCTTCTTCCCTTCTTTCACTACTTTTTGCGAAGCATGAAAAGGTTGAGATGCAATATATTTTGCAGCGACGTTATTGGCCTTGAACTTAATTAGCTCTGGACTGTTTTCGTTAGCTGTAATACCTACTGAATGTTTGAAGAACAATTCTGCATTAAAATTCGTTGGTTGTTTTCCTGTTTCCTCAGAAAGCTCCAAATCCATCATTCTATCTAAACCATAGGTGATGATAGCATCTTTGACCAAGTCAAAAGCAATTAAATACCATCTATTCCTATATTCTTTCAATAACAAAGGAGTAACCTTACGTCTTTTCTTTTTCCCAGAAACAAAGCTTTCATAATCGAAGTAAACTACTTTTTGTTCCTTAATTGCTTTCAACAAAGGACTTAAAAAATCACTTCCTTTAAATTCGGTTACCGTTTCAAACTGTACGTAATTATCCAGTTCCTTATCGTTCGGATTATTGGAAATATTTACACGATCAAAGATCTTATCTAAAGCAGAACCAAACTGCTTAAACATATCCACATCTCTAAACTGTACAAGTGTATTTGCCGCAAACTTAATTGCTTGCACATCATCTTCAGATAACGGAATTTCATTGATGGTAAAATCATCCTCTGTGTAATAGTACCCTCTGTCTCTTTTCGAATATTTAATAGGAGCATCATGTTCCATACGCATAGCGAACATGTCTTTTTCTATCGTTGAATCACAAATATTCTCACCTGTAGAATCTCCATATAACGCTTCCTCACAAGCTTGTCTTAAATCTTGTTTACTTGGAAAGGGTTTGTATTTGTTACGTAAACATTTATCAATAATTCTGTAACGAATAAGTGCATTTTTAATGTGAGGCATGATGAAATTTTCTTTCGTTCTTTTCCTGAATATCGCGCCAAAAATCAGCGCTCATCAAAAATAAGAGAAAGCTTTTACATTTAACAGTAAAGACCTGCTTTTCCTATAAATTCATGTAAAATTAATACATGAGAATAGCGCTCATTTTCTTGTTACTTTTCCATTAACAACCGTTTTACAGCTGAACAATTTGTAATTTTAATCCATGAAAAAACTCATTCTACTTATTTCTTTGTTTGTAATTACAACAGGTTACTCTAAAGAAATTGAACCAGACAGTACAGCCTTTTTAGGCGACAGTGTTTGTTGGAACGATAGTATTGTGAACTTTGCCCTAAAATACTTAGGTACACCCTACAAATATGGAGGTACGAACCCAAAAGGTTTTGACTGTTCTAGGTTTGTATATTTTGTCTTTAAAAATTTTGAATGCAAGCTACCTCGAACATCTTCATCTTATCATCCATTTGAGGATACCATTCCATTGAATGAAATTCAAATTGGCGACATTCTTGTATTTACAGGTACAAATGCTGCGATTAGAAAACCGGGGCATCTAGGAATCGTTACAAACATCACAGAAAATGAAATCATTTTTATACATTCGTCGTCATCTAAAAAACACAGTGGCGTTGTAGAAAGTAAATTATACACTACTGGGTACAGAAAGCGTTATATTAAAACATTGAGAATACTACCATGAGAATTACTGTTTTTGCCCTTTTATTAATCACTCTATTTTCTTGTCAGGATGACAGCTTGACCTATGGTGAAGCAAAATCTAAATTAATGCTTGGAGAATTTGAAGTGTACGAAAATCTAGCCTCTTGTGACTGCGATAGTTTGGTAAAGAATGGACAAGGAGAATACCTTATGGCGGATACCTTATATACGGGAACTTGTTATTCCTATTACGCCAATGAACCTGAAAAGATTTTGGAAGCAAAGCAAATTTTTAAAGGAAGATTACACGGTGCATACATTGTTTATTCACCTTCGGGAGACACCCTAGAATTTACCTTATATAAGGATGGAAGATACCTTGGCCAAACAAAAGCTAATGCCTTTGAATGTAATTGTGACTCTTTAAAAGTGGTTGATCCAGAAGCGAGTATCCAACAAAAAACCTTATATGGATTTAATTATAACGGAGCTTGTATACGTTACTATCCCAATTCCGATTCTATCATTTATATGAGAGAAAATTACAAGGATGGATATTTAGATGGATCTTATTTCGTTTATGACAGAGAAGGAAATATAATCTCTGAACAAAAATACAAAGAAGGCGAATTACAATAATTCGCTTTTTTTTTGCCGTAAAAATTTATGAACCCTTTGTTGCATTCCCTTTTCGTAGTGAATGTAATTAGCACGAAGTACTGCTTTCAATTCTCGAGCTAAAACTGGGTACTTTCCTATTAATAATTCCATCACCCATAATGCTCTTGATTTGGTAGTGGTATTATAAGAAGATTCCTCTAATACACACAATAAGTAATTGATTGCTTCAGATTCTTGCGCAATGGGTACACCACAATACCTCCAATAGTTTGTAAATGAACTTTTGAAATCGAACGATTCTACAGTTTGAGAAATGCGCCATAATTCCGATAAGTCTTTGGACAAATAAGCAGCATCGAGATGAGCCAAATCAGTTATCATCCATGCCAATCTGCGTCCTAATTTAGGCTCTTGAAAAAAGTCTGAAAATTGAGAAGGCACAAAGCCCAGCGTCAACATTTCATTTGCTAGAGCTTTCCTTTCCTGCCCTGTACTGGTCTCTAGAAGCACTTTTAATTTATTTCGAAAGTTTTCCATTCTTCACGGCTATGGCTTGGGTTAATACTTCCTTCACCAATTCAATTGGAATATCCTTGTTGGGATCAACCTCCATACTTTTCATCTTTTTTCTCCCTTTAAAATCAAGGACTGGATGATGTAAAGAATTCCCATCAGAAAAAAGGATGTAGGGTTGATTGGATTTTTTATCCTTCCAGAGGTAACACAAAATTTTATCTCTATACAAAAAACAGGGTGATCCATATTTCACACACTCCGTAATCAATTCATCATGCTTCCGAATAATTGACCTTAAGGTCAACCAGCACGACTGTAAGGGTTCATCTTGTTTTAAGTATATATTGATGTTCTCTTCCATGGCTACAGGAAATCGTAATCCATCTCAACCTTGGCAATTCTCGTTTTAAACGTGGCAAACCAAGCTGATTTCCCCTTCTCTTTGGCAAGTGAATGCAAGGGGTTATTTTTCCATTTGCGAATAGATTCCAAATCCTTCCAATAAGATACGCTAATTCCCACCTCTTCTCGGCATGCTTCAACGCCTAAAAAACCATCAGCATCTTTTACGGCTTCTTCAATGGCTTCATTCATTTCTTTGTAATTCTCTACTACCTCAGTTCGAGTTGAAGTAAAGATTACCGCATAATAGGGCGGTTTGGGAGTTTCTGCTATCATCCTTGAAAAGATTTTTACCAAATCTACAAACAAAAAAGAGATCTTCTTTCGAAGATCTCTCATCAATTTAAGCGGCTACTAATTTTACTGAAGTACAAACTTAAAGTTAGCCGATTCGTCGTCGTTATCTAGCTGTAATATGTATAATCCTTTCGCTAATTCACCTACATCGATTTTGGTATGCATTTGATTTAATTTGAACACCTGAACTATTTTACCGGTAGACATCTCTATAAGCTTTCCTTGTAAAACTTCTCCGTCTAGCTGTACCATTTTCACATTTAAAACACCCGATGTTACAGGGTTAGGATAAACTGAAATTCCAAATTGCTCAAGGTCTTCCTCCACATTCAATAAAATATTTTGAGCTTCAACCGCACCTATATCTCTTGTTCCGTCATAAACTGCATTACCATGTTGATCTACAAACATATCCGAAGGTGCACCTGCATTGTATGCTGGACTCCCTACAGCCAAACTATGACTTAAAGTTACCCCTCCATTAAAAGCCAATGGAGAGATAACTGGGTTTACAGGGAGAGTGACCGTTCCTGTGATATCCCCCATTGCAGTTGCAAGGGTACTTACCTCAAGAACACCGATTAAGTTGTATCCATCACTGGTGATAGGTGATGTAGAAGTATATAAATCTGCACTAGAACCTGCGTTAAGTGCAACAATTGTATTTTTTAATGAAGGAACCGTAAGGCTGTTATTTGCCACACCACCTCCTTCGTTACTTGCTGAATTATAAACGATAGTCGAAGCATTAATGTTCAATTCTGAATCTGAGTAAATTCCACCACCGTGATTCATAGATGAATTTCCTGATATTGTTGAAGTCATAACCGTTGCGCTACCAGACTTAATATGTATAGCACCGCCATTTCCTAAGGCTCCATTTGAAACGTTATTTATCAAAGTAGATGCATTAATAATAACATCTCCTCCGTTGACGAATATTCCTCCACCACCAAAGCTTTCTCCATCACCATTGGCTTGGTTTCCATCAATATTTACTTCAGTTAAGGTCATGGTAGAACCCGTCTGATTCCACAAGGCTCCTCCTTCTCTTCCAGCAACATTATTCTCGAAAGATCCACCGTTTATAGTAATGTCTGCCATACCAGTAATATGAATAGCACCACCATTACCCGGCGCAGGGGTACCTGCAGTTCCATCTACATCATTATCAATAAAATCACATGCTGTAATATCCAAGGTTCCATTTACCAATTCAATGGCTCCTCCAGCTCTATTCGCCGCATTGGCAAAAAAGTTTGAGTTTAGTATACTTACATCACCATCTAAACTCAAAATAGCTCCTCCAGAGGCAGAAGTTCCCGTTGCCATATTACTTTCTATATCTAAAGCAACAAGATCCAATATACCAGATACGTTAAAAATGGCAGCTCCTCCATCGTCAGCAGCGGCTCCGAGGGCTACATTGTTCATGATTTCTGTGTTGTTCACCGTCATGGTTCCTGACCCATTCCAGAGTCCTCCTCCTTCTAAACCAGCTGAATTCCCATTAACAGTTCCTCCAATAATCGATACATTACCTGCACCCGTGATGTGTAATCCACCTCCGTTTCCAGGGGCTGACAAAGCAGAGTTATTGTCTAAGTTTACATTTGAAAGCATCAAAGTACTTCCTCCTGAATTATCTTCAATTCCCCCTCCAGCTCGCATTGCTGAATTTAAGGTTATACTCGAATTACTGATGCTCAAATCAGACCCTACATCATTTAATATTCCACCACCAGAACCAGCAGCTCCATCGGCAGAGTTATTTGAAATAATTGCATTTATAATCGTGAGGTCACCTCCATTAAAATTATAGATTCCACCACCACCATTATCTGCGGCATCGCCAGAAGCTATATTTCCAGAAATGGTAGTTCCATCAATATCCATTGAACCTGAACCATTCCATAGCCCACCACCTTCAGAACCGGCAGTATTGCCATTTACCGTTCCTCCAGTAATTGCGATAACTCCAGCACCCGTCATGTGTAATCCACCACCGTTTCCGGGAGCAGATAGGGCCATATTATTATTTAAATTAACATTATTGAGTGTTACAAAAGAAGTTCCTCCTGTTGCATTTCCTTCAATACCACCTCCAGCTCTTGAAGCTGAATTAGCGGTAATGAAAGAGTTGTTTACTGTTAGTATAGCGCCTACATCATTCAATATTCCACCCCCAGAACCAGAAGCTCCATCGGCTGAATTATTTGTGATGACCGCATTCGAAACATTTAATGTTCCGTTATTGAGGTTGTAGATTCCTCCACCACCATTGTCTGCTAAATCTCCAGATGCCGTATTTCCAGAAATAGTAGTTCCATCAATATTCATAGTTCCCACACCATTCCAAAGACCTCCACCTTCAGAACCTGCTGTATTTCCATTTACGGTTCCTCCGGTAATATCTATTGTACCTGGACCGGTCATGTGTAATCCACCACCATTACCTGGAGCAGATAAGGCCATGTTATTGTTCAGATTGACGTTTGTTAGTATAATGTCATTGGAACCACCAGTGGCAACTCCTTCAATTCCTCCTCCTGCTCTTAACGCTGAGTTACCCGTAATGGAAGTATTGTCTACTGTTAAAGAAGCATTCACGTCATTTAAGATTCCTCCACCTGATCCCGAAGCACCATCAGCATTGTTATTAGCAATACTCGCATTCATGATCATAAGTGTTCCTCCAGAAAGGTTATAGATTCCTCCACCACCATTATCGGCAGCTGCTCCTGAAGCCGTATTACCAGAAATACTCGTACCATCTATGGTCATCGTTCCCGTTCCATTCCATAATCCACCACCTTCTAATCCAGCCGTGTTTCCATTCACTGTTCCTCCAGTAATATTAATCGTTCCGGGACCTGTCATGTGTAAACCACCTCCATTTCCTGGAGCTGATGAAGCCATATTATTGTTTAATGTAACCCCAGAGAGGGTAATTGAATTTGATCCTGCCGAAGCAACACCTTCAATTCCCCCTCCTGCTCTTAGCGCAGAGTTCCCTGTAATTACCGTATTTGTGATAGATAAAGTTGCATCCACATCATTTAATATCCCACCTCCAGAACCAGCGGCTCCATCAGCGTTATTATTAGTAATGATAGCATTGGAAATATTTAATGTTCCGTTATTGAGGTTGTATATACCTCCACCTCCGTTGTCTGCTGCATCTCCTGAAGCAGTATTTCCTGTAATGGTCGCACCATCTATGGTCATGGTTCCTGATCCATTCCAAAGTGCCCCACCTTCTGCGGCAGCCATGTTGTTGGCGTAGGTACCTCCTGTGATTACAGCCGTTCCTGCACCCGTAATATGCAATGCACCTCCATTACCTGGCACAGGCGTTGCCGGACTAACACCAGCATTGTTATTTGATAAGCTACACGCAGTTAAAGTAACCGTTGTACCAGCAACTGCCTCAATTGCTCCACCTGCTCGGTTCGCAATATTATTTGTGAAGGTTGAATTCACTGC
>NZ_JAWWCF010000112.1:0-9932 GCF_033720595.1 Lishizhenia sp.
AGTCCTCGTTTATTAACGACCAATGAAAATTACGAGAATAATTATTTTTCATTCTTCCCGTCCGCACACATCACGTATAAGTTAAAGAAGAAATTAGAGTTAACAGCCTCTTATTCGAGAAGAATAAATAGACCGAATTCAAGGAACTTAAATCCCTTCCCGAATTATTCAGATCCCTTGAATTTAAGAGTTGGAAACCCGGCTTTGAATCCAGAATACATTAATTCTTATGAAGTAGGTGTTTTACAAGATTGGAAGAAATTGAATTTTTCGTCAACTGCTTACTTTAGACATACTACAGATGTGATTCAACGTATTAAAGAATTTTACGATGATGGTACTAGTGCGGTTAAGTTTGTGAATTTAAGTGAGAAATACAATTACGGTATTGAAATGGTAGGGGTATACAGACCATTTAAAATTTGGAAAAATATTATTTCTTTCAATGCCTACGGTACACAGTACAAAGACAATTCTGTTCAAAATGTTACTAATAATGCTGGTTTTAGCTGGAATGTGAAATTGAACTCTACTATAGATTTATTTAAAAACACAACTACTGTGCAGTTAACTACTTCTTACGTAGCGAAGCGTATTACAGCTCAAGGATACATTCAACCAAAAAGAGGTATAGATATTTCTGTAAATCGCAGATTTTTTGACAAGAAATTAACCCTTGGTTTACAATTACAAGATGTCTTTAATAATAAAGGTTTTGTGATTTGGATAGACCAACCAGATGTTCAACAATATTCAGAGTATAAGTGGCAAAGTAGAAGATTGCGTTTCAATATTTCTTACAAGTTTGGTAAGCTTGAAATGTCAAGAGGAAAAGACATGCCTACTGGAGGTGGTGAAGGTTTCGACTTTTAACAAAACCAAACGAATATGAATTAGATCTCAACACCCGCGTTTTAAATGCGGGTGTGTCGTATTTATTCGAATCATCTTTTTATTTTTGCTGGAAATTATTTAGAGAGTATGGCAACAAAAATAGGAGTCCTAAGAGAGGGAAAGGTACCACCAGATAAGCGAGTGGCCTTAACACCAAAGAAATGTGTTGAAGTAATGGAGCGTTTTAAAGACGTAGAAGTTGTAGTTCAACCCAGTTCTATTAGGGCTTTTAAAGATGAAGACTATACAGCTCTAGGAGTGAAACTTCAAGAAGATCTTTCAGATTGTGATGTGATTTTTGGTGTGAAAGAGGTAAACAAAGAAGATTTGATACCTAACAAACACTTCTTTTTCTTTTCACACACCTACAAGAAGCAGCCTTACAATAGAGCCTTGTTAAATGCAATCTTAGATAAAAAGATTCAGTTAACAGACTATGAGGTACTCACAGACGAAAACAACATGCGTTTGATTGGTTTTGGTAGATATGCTGGAATTGTGGGAGCGTATAATGGTTTTAGGACCTTTGGTTTAAAACATAAGCTTTACGATTTAAAACCGGCGAATCAATGCTTTGATAGAGCAGAGATGGAAGGTGAGTTAGCAAAAGTAAACTTACCGAACAATATGAAAATCGTTCTTACGGGTTACGGTAGAGTTGGATACGGAGCGAGAGAAATCATGGCTTTGTTACCGATTAAAGAAGTAAGCTCAGAAGAGTTTTTAAATAATGAATTTACAGAACCTGTATTCACACAGTTAAATGTAGATGAGTACAACGCAAAGGCTGATGGTTCTGAGTTTGATAAGCATGCTTTCTACAAAGATGGTAGTGGACACGTAAGTACTTTCCCAAGATACTTGGCACATGCTCACATGTACATTGCTTGTCATTACTATCACGTAAGCGCGCCTTTCTTATTTACGAGAGAGGATATGAAGAATGAAGATGTAGTTACAAGTGTAGTTGCTGATATTTCTTGTGATATTGACGGTCCTGTAGCTTCAACAATACGTCCATCTACAATTGCAGATCCTATTTATGGCTACAATCCTGAAACGGAGCAAGAGGTAGACTTCATGGATGAGGATGCTGTAGCGGTTATGGCTGTAGATAACTTGCCATGTGAATTGCCAAGAGATGCTTCAGAAGACTTCGGGAAAGAATTAATGAAGGCTATTTTACCTGCTCTATTAGAAGAAGACCCAACTGATATTATTGGTAGAGGTTCCGAAACTACGAAAGAGGGCAAGTTAACAGAGAAATTCGCTTACTTAGAAGCTTACGTAAAAGGCGAAGAGTAAGATTTTAAATATTTAGAGAAGTCCTCAGCTTTGCTTGGGGACTTTTTTTATGCGCAAATTTTCGGTTTTTAACTTGACCAATAAAGGAGGAAACTTATCTTTACTCTTATGCAAAAACTGATTACCGAAATTCCTTTGATTTGGGGTGCCTTGTGGATAGCGTTGAGTTTTCTACTGAGTTTATGGTACTACAGAAAAAAAGATTGGTTGTCAGATCTATCCAGAGGTTTAGTAATCCTTATGCTATCACTTCGTTTTTTAGCATTATCTCTTTTGGGGATACTGGTTTTGGGCATCATGTATGCCTCAGAAGAAGAAAGGGTAGAGCATCCCATTTTAATCAATATTGTAGATGATTCTCAGTCGATGTTGAATTACAAGGATAGTTCGACGGTAAAGGAGAGTATCAATGCGTATCAAGCAACAATTACAGAGAAATTTGGCCATGATTACGAAATTTTAAATTTCTACGGAAGTCGCTTACAAGAGGAGCAAGCTTATGCTTTTGAAAATCAAAAGAGTGATTTAAGCGCCTATTTTGAAGGGGTATACGAAAAGTATTATCAGCGAAACATAGGTGGGATAATTTTCTATTCTGATGGTAATTTCAATGCTGGAATTAATCCAATATACAGTGCTGAAAAAATAAAACTTACGCCTGTATTCACGGTAGGTGTAGGAGATACAATAGAGAAAACAGATCAACTCATTCGCGAGGTATTGGCCAATGACATTGCTTTCCTGAACAATCAATTTCAGGTTTCAGTCAATGTTGAAGCACGCAAATTGAAAGGAAAAAGAGTAGCCTTGAACATCTATAAAGGTGAAAAGCGTATAGGGCAAGAGTTTATCAGTTATGAGAAAGACGGTTTAACGAGTCAGAAGGTAGATTTCACGCTTAATGCAGATCAAATTGGATACCAACACTACAGGGTGGAATTAACCCGTGTAGAGGAGGAGTATAACCTTAAAAATAACTTCTATGATTTTTATGTAGAGGTAATGGATGGAAGAAATAAGGTGCTGTTGACCAGTAATGCACCGCATCCAGATTTGGGAGCTATTAAAAATGCATTATCCGATAATGATAACCTCAGTGTAGATGCGAAAGTAATTGATAAGGTTGAGGGAGCATTGAACAACTATGACCTTATTGTTCTACACGATCCAGGAACCTTGTCTTCTGAGAAATTGACAGAGATAATGGCCACGAATAAACCTGTGCTATTCATATTAGGAACGCAAAGTGGTGATGAGGTAATCAATGATTTACCTATAGGACTTAAAACTCGTCTGGGAAATCAATTGGATGATGTTCAGGGAGCGGTAAATAAGTCTTTCTCTAGTTTTGTGATAGATGATGAGTTAGCTCAAACCTTGGCTCAATTTCCCCCCTTACAAGTTAAATATGGAAATATGCTTCCTGCCAACAATACTGATGTTGCTATATATCAAAGTTTGGGGAATGTAGCCACTAAGAAACCTTTGTTGTTCTTTAATGAAAGTAACGGGGTAAAATATGGGACGATAGCAGGTGAAGGAATTTGGAGGTGGAAAATTGCTGATTTTGCTAGAAATAATTCTACCAAGCATTTCAATAGTTTGATGGATAAGATTACCCAATATTTAGTATTGAAAAAGGATGCCTCTAATTTAAGAGTGAAGTTAGCCCGATCGAATTCCACATTAGAAGATGTTCGAATTCAAGCAGAATTTTATAATGACAATTTAGAACGGGTTACTGCAGCAGATATTCAATTTGTACTCAAGAAAGGGGAGGAAGAGAATGTATATGACTTCGCGAAAACAGCAGAAGCATATCATTTGAATTTAGGTAAACTACCTGCCGGACAATATACCTGGAAGGCACAGGCAACATTCAATGGTAAAAGCTTTGAAAAACAAGGGGAATTAGTAGTGAATGCAGTAATCAAAGAAGATTTAGATACGAAAGCAAACCACTTGCTGTTGCAACAAATTGCGGCAAATTCTCAAGGGAAATTCTTCACGCTAGGTCAACAAGAAGCTTTAGTAAATGAACTGAGTAAAAGAGGGGATATCACACCAATTACCTATACGCGTTCAACGTATAAAGATTTGATAGATTTCATAGGACTATTTGTTCTTGTGGTTGCTTTACTAACAGTAGAATGGTTCTTGAGAAGATATAACGGCGCATATTAGGCATAAAAAAAAGGACCATCAAATTGAGGTCCTTATATCTCCTATGGATTTTTGCTTATCTACACCAAGAAACGCGAACCTTCTTATTTTTCATTTTTTGATTATCCACTTTTTCTTTCACTTTATTGGCGTGTGAGCTCAATACACTCACATAAGTAAAATTGTCTTTAAGTGTGATTTTACCCAATTCTTTATTAGTTATTTCTCCTGTTTTACAGAAAAAACCAACAACATCCATTTTTCTAATTTTATTCTTTTTACCCAGGGGCAAGTATAGGGTAGAGTACGGAGCAAAAATTTCTGCTTCTTGTGCTTCTTCTTTCAACTCCTCAATACCTTGTAGGAAATCAGGGATACCTTTACTCTCATCTAGCAAGTAGTATACATCTCCCGATTTGTTCATCCTTCCTGTTCTACCATTTCTGTGCGTGTCTGCATTGTTCTTCAGACTATCATTCTGAATGGGTAGTTGGTAGTGAATTACCTCCTCGATATCGTCTATATCTATACCACGTGCACCTAAATCTGTACAAATCATAATTGTGGTGCTACCGTGTTCAAATTTTATCAACTCTCTTTCGCGCTCACGTTGATCCATTCCTCCGTGGAACAAACTACATGGGAATTCTAGAAGGTGAAAATATTTGTAAACCATTTCAGCACGTTCCCTGTGTGTAGTGAAGATGATTTTCTTCTTTTCGGGATGGAGTAGGGCAATGTTTCTCAAGGCTTCTAATTTGTCCTCGTGTTCATACATTACCAAATGCTTGTAAATTTTAGGTTTATTTCCTTCTGTATAATCTTTAGTTTCAAAGGTGTATTGATTGATGAAACTTGGAATTTCTTCAATTTGAGTTGCTGAGTTTAATATGATTTTCTTCCAGTGATCTTGGTAACTCACTATTTGCCCCAATTCATTGTGGAAGCCAATTTCGAGCATTTTGTCGTATTCGTCCAAGATAAGCATGTCGAATTCAACATCCTGTAAAGCTCCTCGATCCATGTGGTCCAAAAGTCTACCAGGTGTAGCAATTACCAAATTTACTCCCTCAGCAAGTTGGTTTTCCTCACGTTTAAATTCATTTCCACCGTAAATAGCAAGGGAACTGTATTCAACCCTACTTTGCTTGATTACATCATTGATTTGTATCGCTAACTCCCTGGTTGGTGTTAGCACTAAAATCTTTGCATTCGGATGTTTTTGAAGGTGTAAAAGCGCTCTGATAACAAAGGCAATCGTTTTACCTGAACCCGTAGGAGAGATGACGATTTGATAGTTGGAAGTACTCTTCCATGCATCTTCTTGAAGCGCTGTATATTGTTGAATGGAAAACCTTTGTAAAAGTTCTTTTTTTAAATTCATGAAAATAGTTTGCGCCAAAAACGCGGACTACTTTGTACAAGTGTACACAAAAGCCGGAGGCAGATTTAACGCCGTAAACTTGATGTGCATTTCTTTGAAGTAGTGTGTAATATCGTTTTTAGCCTGTAATGAATATTGAAATTGTATGTATTTACCTTTTTTCTTCAGGTTTTTATAACTCGTGCTTAGAATAGATTTCGTTAATTCATCAGAGAAATTGGCCAAGGGTAAAGATGAGATTACCACATCGGCGTATTCCACACCGTGAGCATTTAAATGTTGTGCTAAATTTTCTGCACTGTCGTGAATGAGTATTACACGAGGATCATTGAGTTGGTTCTTTAAATTATTGTAAAAATCGTCGTTGAGTTCAAATACAAAAAGCTTTGCATCCTCATTTAAATTCTCTAATAATCTGCGGGTAAAAACTCCAGTTCCAGGTCCTAATTCTACAATGGCAGAACAATTTTGAAAATCAATTCCTTCAAGCATTTTTTTGGCGAGGAAACGTGAGCTTGGACTCACAGCACCAACCATTTTTTTTTCTTTTAAATACTGCTTCAGGAAATTGGGTTTCTTCTTCAAAATTTTAAATGTCTTTGTAAGCTAATTTACCATTATTGATGATAGCTACAACATTTCCATTTAATTTTTTATTCAAAAATGGCGAATTTTGTGATTTTGATAAATTCGTATCAGCATTCAGCGTAGTTTCCCCACTAGTGCTGTATACCGTAAGATCAGCATACGCATCTTTTTCAATAGAATTTACATTTAATCCTAAAATTTCACGTGCTCCTTTGCTCAATTTTTCAACTACTAAATCAATTTTTTCTGGGGCAGTTGTATTTAAGGATGCAAATAAAGTTTGAAGGGTGATAGCACCGTACGAAGCATTGTCGAATTCAACATCTTTCTCTTCTTTGTCGTGTGGTCTATGATCCGCAACAATGGCATCAATAGTTCCTTCTTCTAAACCTATCCAAAGTGCTTCTCTATCACTTTCTCTTCGGTAAGGAGGTCTCACTTTATGGTTAGAATCAAATCCAAGAACGGCAGTTTCATTAAAGATTAAATGATTTGCGTGTACGTCAGCAGTAACATTCAAGCCTTTTGCTTTCGCCTCTTTAATTAACTCCACACTTTCTGCACAGGATACTCCCGTTACGTGTAATCTTCCTTCTGTATATTCTAATAAACGTAAGTCTCTTCTTAACTGAATAGTTTCAGAAATCGTAGGATTTGCCTTTAAACCTGTTTTAGTTGAAGCTTCACCTTCATTCACCATTCCTTCTCCTGATAAACTTGGATCTTTAGGGAAAGCCATAACCGTTGCACCAAAGTTTTTAGTGTACAATAAGGCTCTGTACATAATTCCAGAATTCACAGATAACAGATCATCAGAGAATACACGTACACCGTTTTGGTACATGTCGTACATTTCTGATAAGTTTTCTCCTTTATGGTTTTCTGTAATTGTTCCTAAAGGATGAAGAGAAACTACATTCCCGTTGGCTTTTGCTTTTACATATTCTACTTGACTCTTACCTGAAATTGAAGGAGTAGTAGAAGGCAGTAAACCTAAGTGGGTATATCCACCGGCAGCTGCAGTTTGTAATCCTGTAAAAATATCGTCTTTATGTTCCTCTCCTGGATCGCAGAAGGTACTTTTCATATCTACCCAACCTTGAGAAACACATAAGTTTTCTCCAGCAATACTCAAAGCTTCATCATCTGTAATGCTTTTCTCAATGTTAACCACACGATCATTTTCTATTAAAAGATCTACTACTTGATTGTGAAAAGATGATGCTTGATCTTTTACTGTAACGGCTTTGAGTAATATTTTCATTTTTCCTCTTTTTATATAAGGGTGAAACAAGGTTTAAACGACGAATTATTTGAAGATTTTCGTACGAATAACGATCATTTCTAAGATTAAAAAAACTAGCGACAAAAATAATAGAATTCGCCAGTATGTTTGCGGTTTTTCTAAATCTAATTGTGCGATTTCTTCTGCGTTAACGATGCTACTCGTATTCACTTTAGTTGCGCCTTTTGCTTTGAGCTGAATTTCAATTTGTTCTAGGTTTGCAATTTCTAAATTAGATTCCAAACGGTTGTAATTAAGGGCCAATCTTCCCAATTCCTTTTCTTGTTGAATGCTGTATATACCATCACTTAGGGTTTGTTGTACGGCCCTGTTATCCAAACTCAATTCAACAAAGTTATTGTCGCGTATAGCTGGAGGAATGAAGTCAATTTCATTTTTAAGTAAATGTATAGCCGTTTCATTTTGGTTTTCCAATCGCATTCTGTAAACAGAACTTTCACCAAGTGTACTAAACATAGGGTTACTACGCTGCGACAATTCACCCATTCTCAACAAAAAAGTAGAAAATAAACTGTGAGAAATAAGTTTACTGTATTCCTTTTGAAGGGGCGCAGCGAAGAGATATACTTTGTTGGCACCTCTGCTTCTAACAAAGTAAGGTGTGTTGTTTTGGAAACCGAGTAGGTCAATGGCGTTGAAGGCTGTATTTGAAATCAATGGGTAATATTGAAAAACTTCTGGCAGTGAAATGTTGTTTGGTTTTTGTTGGAAAACTCCATCGAAAAAGTTGTCTCCTAGATTGATGCTTGTTACTGCTAAATCATTCTCTTTCAAGGGACCCAAATTTGGCATTTTAAGGGTGGAAAGCAATTGGTTATATTGTTGCGTATTTATGTTTGTTCCAGGTATAATACAAAGAGATCCACCTTGTTTGACATAATCAGTTAATAATGCGATTTGACCAGTACTAATGGTGTTGAGACCATTGAAAACCACTAAGTCTGCTGCTAGAACATCTTCACGTTGCATTTGATTTTCTAATACAGATCTGTACTTGTAATAATCATCGGTGTCATAAACCCACGCTGGGTTTTCTAAAGAGTTACTTGTGTTTACAATTAAAACTTGATTTTCATTTCTCACCGTGTAGGCGAAATAAAATCTATCATCGAAATATACCTGTTGATCATTTACTTCAACGTAACCAGATTTTTCTCCAGCCGCATTGTCTGTATAATTAAAGATTTTAGTTGTGCTTTCCTTTGCGTTTACATCTACAAGCATATTTCTGGAATACTCACCAATTACCAGTTTTAGCTCTACATTTTTAAGGTCAGTTTCTCCCTTATTGTTGATGCGTACATTGAGCTCATTGTTGCGGTTTATTTTTCTCAATGGACTACTAAACCAAACAGAGTCTATATAAATATTCTCTTTGTTCTGTGCTTGTAATTGAATGAGTTGATATGCTGTTGAACTATCTGGACTTACGTTTTGTAAAGTGCTTTGATTTTCTTGGAAGTCAGAAAGTACAATGAGTTGATTGTGGCCTTCCGCATTTTTCTGTTGAATAATTTCGCCATGTAAACTAATAACGTCTTCTAAAACTTTGCGTTCAGGGATGAGGCGAATATTATCTACCTTATCAAGTGCATCTTGTTTATTAATAACTCGACGTTCAATGCCACTTAAACTATTGGTTAGTATAAGGAATTCTGTATTGGGTTTAGATTCGCTTATAATGGATTTTGCCGATTCTTTTGCTTCACTGAGTAACTCACCTTGCATACCCATAGCCTGCATAGAAAAGGAATTGTCTATATAAATTCCTTGAACGGAGGATTTGTTATTGACCACATTTTCTTGAAGGGGGATATAAGGTTGAGCAAAGGCCAATACCAAACAGATAAAAGCCAAGCATCTTAGTAAAAGAATGATGAAATGCTTGAGTTTTTGCGTACTTCTGGTTTTTTCTTCTACATTTTTAAGGAAACGCAAACTTGAAAAATACAAGGTTTTATAGCGTCTAAAATTGAATAAATGTATGATGATAGGTAGGGCTAAAACGCCTAGTGCATAAAGAAAAGCCGGGTTCGCAAATTTCATGTTACCAAAGATAATTTTTTTGACGAATTACAGCTGTCATACTTCGATAAACTACTCTGCTTAAAACTTATCAAAAGCACCTAGTCCAAACAGGGCGTAGTCATATTTTACAGGATCCGTTTTATCGAATTTTCTCAAATTGGTCATGAGCTCTTCCAGTGCGGTCCAGTCGTTTTGTTTTCTTTTTAATAAACCTAGTTTTCGGGCAACATTCCCGGTGTGAACATCAAGTGGAAGCATGAGTTC
>NZ_JAWWCF010000113.1:0-9701 GCF_033720595.1 Lishizhenia sp.
TGCTTCTGGAGGTACAGAGGCAAATATTCAAGCAATATGGGTCTACAGAAATTACTTTCAAAAAGAGTTTTACGCGAAAAAAGAAGAAATTGTAATTGTATGCAGTGAAGACAGTCATTACTCCATGGATAAGGCTTCTAACCTATTGGGTATAGACATACAAAAACTTCCTGTTCACGCTGAATCTAGAACCATAGATATATCTGAAGCTGATAAAATATTCCAAAAGTTAGAACGAGAAGGAAAGAAATACATCATAACAGTTTGTAATATGATGACCACCATGTATGGCTCTTTGGATGACATTAACGCCATAACATAATTACTAGCGCGTTTCAATTTTAAATATAAGATACACGTTGATGGGGCTTATGGAGGTTTTTATTATCCCTTTACAGATAAAAACAACGCCCTTAATTTTGCCAATCCCGAAGTGAGCTCAGTTACTTTAGATGCGCACAAAATGGCACAATCACCTTATGGAACAGGTATCTTTCTAATTCGTAAAGGACTAATTTCTTACGTGAATACTGCAGAGGCAAGTTATGTAGAAGGTGAAGATTTTACTTTAATCGGAAGTAGATCTGGTGCCAATGCAGTTGCAGTTTGGATGATTCTAAACAACTACGGTCCTTTTGGCTGGCAAGAGAAAGTATTTATACTACAAAAGAGAACAGCCTGGTTTACAGAACGCTTAGAAGAATTAGGTGTAGAATACTACAGAAATCCCAATTCTAATATTATTACCATGAAAGCGAAATACATTTCAGAACAAATTGCACATAAATTCGGATTGGTTCCTGATAACCATAATAACCCGAATTGGTACAAGGTCGTAATCATGGATCATGTCACCATAGAAAAGCTCCTTCCATTAATTAAAGATTTATCTCAGAAGTAATTTCGATTGCTCCCATTCTTCCAGCTTTAAGAAACAGCCCCTTAAGGAAACGTTTTTAAGGGGGGAGCTATGTTGAGTTCTTTCTTTCCAATGGGTATTGAATCTATATCACCTTTTCATCTTCATACGCGGAAGTCTAGTTTACTGCTCCTTTACAAGCCCTCCCATCTCCCATAAATAGAATCTATGGTAGTATCATTTCTTATGATAACACCTACGATCTATTCCCTACTAATTTTAGAAAAGACAAAAATAATTTAGGATTAACTTGATGCTTCAACACACATTTTTTCCTAACTTTTAAATGAAAAACTAACATAAACTTATTCTAAAATGGAAAATTCAAATGGTGAGGGTAAATGCCCCTTTACGGGAGCAACCGGAAATGCTACTTCGCACAACGCTGCTTCAAACGGTACTAAAAATAAAGATTGGTGGCCCAACCAATTGAAACTCGATATATTAAGACAACACAATTCTAATTCAAATCCTTTAGGTGATGATTTTGATTACGCAGCGGCTTTTCAAAGTTTAGACTATAAGGCTTTAAAAAAGGATTTAGCCGATTTAATGACGGACTCACAAGATTGGTGGCCTGCCGATTTTGGTCATTACGGACCTTTATTTATACGAATGGCTTGGCACAGCGCAGGTACGTATCGTGTTGGTGACGGACGTGGTGGTGCAGGAGCTGGTCAGCAGCGATTTGCACCATTAAACTCTTGGCCCGACAATGCCAATCTAGACAAAGCAAGAAGATTACTATGGCCTATTAAACAAAAATATGGACAGAAAATATCTTGGGCAGACTTAATGATATTAGCAGGAAATGTTGCCCTAGAAACCATGGGCTTTAAAACATTTGGTTTTGCTGGCGGACGTGAAGATGTCTGGGAGCCCGAGGAAGATGTGAATTGGGGACATGAAACCACTTGGTTGGAAGATGATAAAAGGTACAAAGGAGATAGAGATTTAGATAATCCATTGGCAGCAGTACAAATGGGGTTAATATACGTAAACCCTGAGGGTCCAGGAGGAAACCCAGATCCAATAGCCGCAGCGAAAGATATTCGCGAGACCTTTAAACGCATGGCGATGGACGATGAAGAAACTGTTGCTTTGATTGCGGGTGGTCACACTTTTGGAAAAACACACGGAGCAGGAGATGTAGACCTCGTTGGTCCTGAACCAGAAGCCGCACCTATGGAAGCGCAAGGTTTAGGATGGATTTCTAAACACGGTTCAGGAAAAGGAGAAGATGCCATTACTGGAGGCCCGGAAGTAACATGGACACAAACACCTACGCAATGGAGTAATTATTTCTTCGAAAACCTGTTTGGTTACGAATGGGAATTAACGCAGAGTCCAGCAGGAGCTAAACAATGGCAGGCAAAAAATGCCAAGGCTGATATTCCGAACGCTTTTGATGCTTCGAAAAAACAGATCCCAACTATGTTAACTACGGATTTGTCACTCAGGTTTGATCCCGCTTACGAAAAAATATCGCGCAGATTTTACGAGAACCCTGATGAATTTGCAGATGCATTTGCGCGAGCTTGGTTCAAGTTAACACACAGAGACATGGGACCCTTAGCCCTTTATTTAGGTCCAGAAGTACCCGCTGAAGAATTGATTTGGCAGGATCCACTTCCAGCGGCACCGGAGAGCATAATTAATGACCAAGATATTTCAAGTCTAAAATCAATATTGTTGGCATCCGGACTTAGCATAAGTGAAATGGTTGCTACAGCGTGGGCCTCTGCCTCAACTTTTAGAGGTTCAGACAAAAGAGGTGGTGCTAATGGTGCAAGAATTCGTCTGGCTCCACAAAAATACTGGGCGGCTAACAACCCTGCTCAATTGGCTAAAGTATTGGACAAATTGGAAGGGATACAAAATGATTTCAATGCTAAAGGAGGTAACAAAGTCTCTATGGCAGATTTGATAGTACTTGCCGGATGCGTAGGAGTTGAAAAAGCTGCTAAGGATGCCGGACACAATGTAAAAGTTCCTTTTACCCCTGGAAGAGTTGATGCTTCTCAGGAACAAACTGAGGTAGAAAGCTTCTCTTATTTAGAACCCAAAGCGGATGGGTTTAGAAATTATCTAAAAAATAAATTTCAGGTTGCTACAGAAGAACTCCTTATCGATAAGGCACAATTGCTTACACTTACCCCACCTGAACTTACTGTTCTTGTTGGAGGAATGCGTGTATTAAATACAAACTTTGACAATTCTAACGTGGGAGTTTTCACAGATAGACCCGGTCTACTAACCAATGACTTCTTTGTCAACCTACTTGACATGAATACAATATGGAAAGCCAAATCTGAACACAAAGAATTTTACGAAGGTAGAGATAGAGCTACCGGTGAATTAAAATGGACAGGATCGAGAGCTGATTTAGTTTTTGGATCGCAATCGGAACTAAGAGCCTTGGCAGAAGTTTATGCCAGCGCAGACGGTAAAGAGAAATTTGTACATGATTTTGTTTCAGCTTGGGATAAGGTTATGAATTTAGACCGCTTTGATTTAAAATAATATATCATATCACTACTTTGAATTATGAGAGGCAGGAATAATCCTGCCTCTTTTTATAGATTATAATTTTTTGGTTAAGTTCGGGACGATTTTTTATTACTTTTCACGAAACTATAATACCTGTTCTTCATGTTTAATGCTAGAATTCTATATATTCTGTTCTTTTTACTTTTAAACCTAAATGTTTTCGCTGGAGAATTATCGAGCAAGGAAGGTCTTCAAAATCTTGAATTAGAGTTGAATTCAATTCAGAAAAAGGAGAGAAACAACTATGTCTTAGAATTTGCAAAAAAACACGGTGAAGATTTCTTTAAGAATAAAAAAGAATACATCGATTTTTTATCTAGCCTTGAAAATGTAATTTTGGTACACAGTGAAAATTATCCACAAGTCACCTATTATCTCGGAAAAGAACTACAAACCAACAATGAGTTTCAATTAGCATATCCTTACATCTACAAAACTGCATTGTACGTAGGAGATAACCCTACAAAATTTGGTGTGCCTTGTGATTTTTTCGAAATCATGGGAATTTCATATTTCTTCTTTGGGAGATATTCGGAATCTGAGTCTACTTTTCAAAAAGGACTTTCTTGCGGGGGAGTTTCTGAACAAACGAAAATCAATATTTACAATACACTCGGTTTGATTTACAAAAGTTTAAATCAAAAAGAAAGGGCCATAGAACACTACCAGAAAGCTATGCGTATTGCACAAAAAACCAAAAATGACGCTTGGTATGGTGTATTATCTGGTAATATTGGAAACATACTTTTTCAGCAAGGAGAATTAGATAAGGCATACGAATATATCGAACTTGATTACACCTCTAGTATCAAACACACGCAGTTAGGAAGTGCTATGAATGCCTTAAGCTTTCTCGCTAGAATACAAGTAATAAAAGGAAATTTTGAGAAGGCCAATGAGTTTTTATCTATCCATGATTCCTTGCAAGAATTTCATCATGGTAAAAATGTATTTTTAGAATATTATCAAACAAAAACCAAGCTTTACGAGGCTACAGGCGAATACAAAAAAGCATTTGATAGTTATAAACTTCTTAGAGAATATAACGACTCCATAATAAAGTCCAAGGACTTGTTAACCATAAAGAATACAGAGTTTCAAATTAATTTCGAGAAAAAACAATCGGAAATACAGTTATTGCATGAAACGCAAAAAACGGATAGAATTAGAATAAATAGTCTTTGGATACTCATTTCAATTACTATTGTTGCCTCAGGAGTAACAATCTGGCAAATCACGAAAAGAAGAAGAAAAGAAAAGGAGTTGATGCAATTGAAGAATCAACAAATGGAAGAAGACCTTAACCGTTTAGAATCAGAGATGAGTCAAGTCTTAAACAACCTCATCTTAAAGAACGAAAAAATTAACGAGTTGAACGAGGAAATCAATAGCGTTCAATCTCAAAGTGAGAAAAAGGAAGAAATGAAAGCGCTAACAGACAAGCTTCAATCGTTCACTTTTTTAACCGATGAAGACTGGTTAGAGTTTAAACGTCTTTTTGAAAAGCGTCACAGAGGTTTCTTCGACTATTTTCAAGAAAACTACCCTAGTGTTACCAACGCAGAAATTCGATTAGCGGCATTAATTAAACTTAAATTAGAGAAATTAGAGATGTCAAAGGCACTCGGTATAAGTCCCGAATCTGTAAGTAAAACAAATTTAAGACTGAGAAAAAAACTCGAAATTAAAGATCAAAAAGAGCTTCAATCCTTTATTTTATCTATATAAAGAAGGACTTGGGAAGACTTTGTCTTTCGTTTGTCCACCCTCTAATTCAGTGTTTTACAAATAAAAAGATGAGTTTTAGTAGCAAATCATACAACTCATGCAAACTAAAACACTATTCAAAAAAAGTAAAACCACTTTTCTCAAATCGGTCTTAATTGTTGTATCGAGTTTAGTAGTTACACACTCTCACTCACAAGTTGATATACAAATTGGAACTGGAACAGCAATTTCAGATGTTCTTCCTATCAATACTTGTTCAGGATATACCTATTCACAACAAATTTATACTGCTTCAGAAATGAACGCGGGTAGTATTCGTGGTCCATATGAAATAAGCAAAATACGCTTCATGTTAGATGCACAATCATCCTATGGTAGTGATAACTGGAAAGTATTTATTGGCCATACCTCAAAATCTAGCTTTAGCAGTAATTCAGATTGGGAGACAGGAGCTAACCTAACGGAATGTTTTGGAGATACACAGGACGAAAAAGCACTTGAAAACTTAAATATTTTCCTTAATCCAACAAGCGGAAACTTTACCATTGAATGGGGAGATTATGCAGAAGCATCTGTTTCTATTTACACTTTAACAGAAGCGCAAGTTTTAGAATCGTAAACCTTCAATGGTTCAATGACACTAAATGCTGATACTTGGGAAAAAGGGGTCTGCCTTCTTCGCAAAGAACGTCAGGGTCTAGTAACGACAACTAAATTAATCATAGGATAGTTGTTTTTAGTTACCACGTAATAAGCAGAGGCTGGAGAGCCTCTGTTTTTTATTTTCAGTCTTTACATTTCATTAATTAATCAGGCAAATACCACACTTTCTATCCAAGTGCTTAGGAACAATTCTTATCCTTTCATTTCTAGTTTATTACACTAAACATTCTTCTCCAAAGCATATTGTTCTTACGAGTTAATCGCTTAGCGACTTAAAATCTTTCTTCCATTTCACATATTTTTATTTTAACTTGTAGAGTAAACTTTAGCCCATGCAAATTAAAAACAAGGTATTTGTAGTGACAGGCGCCGGAAGCGGCATGGGAAGAGAACTGACCTTACTTTTGGTTAAGAAAGGGGCTAAAGTTGGGATGGTTGATCTCAATACAAAGGGGATGGAGGAAACTGCAAATCTTGCAGGTACTGGTACCACTACCCTTCATTCCATGAATATATCTGATAGAACGGTTGTTGAACAATTACCTGAGCTCATTGAGCGTGAATTGGGAGCAGTAGATGCCCTTATAAACAATGCAGGAATCATTCAGCCTTTTAACGATGTTAAAGACTTGAATTACGAAACAATTGAGCGCATCATGAATGTAAACTTTTATGGAATGCTTTACATGACGAAGTCTTTTTTACCCAAATTATTAGACAGACCAGAAGCTTCAATTTGTAATATATCCAGTATGGGAGGTTTTATACCTTTTCCTGGTCAGACCATTTATGGTGCTTCCAAAGCTGCAGTAAAACTCTTTACTGAGGGATTATATGCAGAACTCAAAGACACGCCTGTTCACTGTACTGTGATACACCCCGGGGCCATCAATACAAATATAATGGAGAATTCTGGAGTAGAGTCCTCAACAAATAATGAGGAACAAAAGGAAGCCATGGAAAAAATGGCACTCCCTGCTGATAAGGCCGCACAAATCATTGTGAAGGCAATCGAACAAAATAAATTTAGAGCTACCGTAGGAAAGGATGCGAGGTTCTTAGATCTATTTTACAGAATTAGTCCGAAAAGGGCTGTTGACTTTATCATGAAGAAAATGGGAAACATGAATTATTAGCTCCTAAAAACTCGCGTTAATTCAGAAGAGTTTCCGACAAATATCAAAACTTATCTACTCCATCTATCACCCAACGACCAAGTATAAAAAGTACTTACTGCCGAGGAGATAATTTAATTTTTCCATAAATCAAAACAGAATTTTTAGTAAATTCGATAGCGGTGTAAATTACAATTTAGAAGTACAAAAGATGGATATTAAAAGTTTAAAAAATACAGATATTGAAGTTATAATAGAATGTTTCTTAAAAGCTTTTAGCAATCATTTTGTTGACTTCCCTGATGATCCAGCATATTTTAAAAAAAGATGGGCATTGAACAAAGTTGACTTCTCTTTATCTTTTGGAATGTTTTGTAAAGACGAACTCGTAGGTTTTATTTTGAACTCTATAGACACCAGAGATGGAAAAAAAATTGCCTACAACGCAGGGACAGGGGTAATACCCAAACAACGCGGAAAAAAAATCACAAAAAGATTATATGAACATGCTCTTCCTCTATTAAAGAAGGAAGGTGTTGAACAATGTTTACTAGAAGTAATCACCCTCAACGAGGTAGCTATACACTCTTACGAAAACATAGGTTTTACCAAGAACAAAATGTATAGATGTTTTTCTGGAGAAATAAAAACCTGCAGCGAAGACCCTATTGAGTTAAAGCAGCACAGCATGGAAGATATCTCGCTGGACCAACTGAAAAATCAAAACGATTACTCTTGGGACTATCAATGGGAAACAATCAAGGCGAGTGAGGATTTATATTATAGTGTTAATTATGAGGGCAAAGATGAATCGTATTTTATCTACAACCCTGCCAGTAAACAAATTGTTCAATTTGAAGTATGGGATAACACTCCTGAAGTTTGGGCAAGACTTTTTCAAGGTATTAAAGAAGTAAACCCACGTATAGGCATCAACAATGTGGATGAGAAATTAACGGATAAAATAGAGGCACTTCGAAAAACAGGACTCAAAAATGCAATCAACCAATATGAAATGAGCTTAAGCTTTTAAGTTAAATTATATATCCTAGCATTTTTCAAACAGGGATAGTACTGGTAGCGCCTGCGGTAGTTTTAGTTTGCTTATTTAAGCTACACAAAGCGACTCTAGAAGCTTAGTGGGGCTTTTACTAAAGCAGTAAAACTACAAAGGACTAAAAGGGAAAGCCCGGTACTTTTTATTTTAAAAAGTAGTTTGCACCCAACACTAATTTTTCAGAATACATCTACCTTTTATGAAGGATACAAGTCAATTTCATGGTAGTATTTCTATATTTGAGCATTGATCCGCAGAGAAGATTTATGAAGCGCATACTTTTGATTTTTATTTTAGTAGTAACTGCACACCTTGCTGGAGCTCAGAACAAACTGCTGGCACCTAAAATTGACAGTATAACCTTGGGCTATAGAAGTGGCGGTTATGCGCTCGATTCAGTTGATGTAGTTTATGGGAACCAGGAAAATCTAAGACCTTCGGGCTTTGTACTTCCCGAACTGAGTTTCAACCAATTTTTGCAACAAAAAGATGCGCTAGGAGCAAACATTGCGGGGTTTAATTATCTGCAACGACAAGCCAATACCCCCATATTAATTTCTCCCCTTCCCTATATCGGTTTTCAATATTCTTTCGCTGGTTCTTTGACACAAAACTTGGATGTTCAGTATAGTCAGGCACTGAATAAGAAAACCTTACTCAACCTCAACTACAACAAAAAAAGTAGCGACGGATTTTTACGCTCATCCAAATATGCAGTGAATGATGTAAATGCTGTAATCTTGCACAAAGGACAGTATTACAGCACAAAATTAGATGCAAAATATAGCGCCTACACTTGGAGTGAAAATGGTGGGATTAAGGAAGGTTCTGATACATTGCTTAAGGATTACGTTATCGGAATTATCCCTGTGAGAAAAACATCTGCTGAAACAACCGTAAAAAAGGCTGATATTTCCTGGGAAAACTACCTTAACTTGAGTAATGATAGTTCACTAAAAACAGGTTTCTTTCAGCAAACCCGTTATGAAGTCATCAATCGAGTATTTACAGATAATGCACCCCTAAAATTAGCTGACACCTTTTATATTGATTCAACGCGTACGCGCGATCAATACCAAACAGCCTCTATTAAAAATGGAGCAGGTTACTTTTTTAGCTCGAAGTATTTCGAAATAAATGCAAGTGTTAACCACCGTTATTGGATGAATCAGAACTTGGATAGATACTTTGACACTACTGAAATATTTTTAGCCTCTAACCTTTATGCGGGGTTTGAAAAGTTCAATCTTTACAATAAATTCTATTTTAACTTGGTTGGAGCTACCGGCGAATTAAAGAATTATACACGTGTAAATCTATCGCTTCCTTTCTTTGACATTAATGCCCATCTAGACTTCAACAATTTATATCCAACACCCTATCAACGCAGACATTACGCGAACAATTTCCAATGGGACATCAATCAACTTTCTGCTCAGCAAATCATTACAATTGGTGGAAATTTAAAACTTAAAGGAAAATTAAACGCTGGAGCTGGTGTATCATCTACAACAATTAACAACGGCCTATATTTCATTGAAAATAAGTGGAGGCAGGATACGCTAAATACGGTAAGTTCATTGAATCTAAAGGCACACGTTGACTATAAAATTTGGAAAATTAATTTGACACATAAAGTAGATCTCAACATTAATTCTGCCAACTTCAA
>NZ_JAWWCF010000114.1:0-9612 GCF_033720595.1 Lishizhenia sp.
GGAAACCACCACTGTTGTTTGGCAATCCGTTTGCGTCTAATGTTGCGTAAGAAATAAGTCTGTCTGTAATTTGGAAATTAGCTCCAATCACATTGTCACCTGTATAGTCATCTGCAACACCCGACTCAACAGTGTAAACTAATTCATACTCACCTTGAGCATAAGTTGGTTCGTTAAATACTGGTAAAGAAACAAAAACTGAATCTTCAGCATTTAATGAAAATGCAGATGATGTTTCGTCGTAAAGCGTAGTTCCGTTTAAGGTAACTGTTGCATTCAATGTAATATTTGCTTGATCGTTAGAACCAAAGTTGTATACGTATGCTCCTACTTGCACATCAAATTCCGTATCATTTTGTGCTAATAATTGCGGAGTAGCGTAATGTTGTGCTCTTACTACATTACCTGCTTTCAATCCTAAATCATTTGGATAGTATCCTGTTTTGTTCCCGATGAAAACATCTACAGGACCATTTTCCATTTCACTTACAATTGCAGCTCCATCAAGATCTCCAATCATTACAACTGGAATTGTAACCGTTGGTCCATCATTACCAGCTCCCATTCCAACTGGTCCACCGGCCTGATTGTTTATAATAACTACGGCAATTGCACCTGCTTGCTCAGCATTCAATGCTTTTGTTCCAAACTCACACGCTCCACGGTAAAGGATGGCAATTTTTCCAGAAACATTAGAAACTGTTTGCATACAGTTCAATGAGTCTGCAGTTGATGCATCTTTAGCAAAAGCTAATGTACCTAAGACAGCGTTTGTTGGGTCCGTTAAATCTGGAGTGTTTGTCCAAGTAGATGTTGGCGCATAAGTCATATCCTTACTTCCTCCTATGGAAGCGGGACTTTCAACTGAAAAGATTACCTGTCCAAATGACAAAGAGGTAATCAAAACACTACACATTAATAGTAATTTTTTCTTCATAACTTTATTGATATTGTTTTAGCATTCTAAAACTAATAAAACAAATTATGCGCGCCTTAAAAAAACCTAAATTTTTCGTTACGAATTTCTAAACGGTAATTTTAAGACAGAATACGTAAATATTTATCCTTTATTTGTGTAGGATTTAGAAATTTCTTGGAAGTATTATGGATCTCAATGGGTGAATAGTTTTCTATAGAAAGCATTACTTTTCGAAGAGCATTTACGAGCTCATCCACTTGTTTAGGTGTTACTTGAATTCCCAAAGTAGGGTCTTGAACATCGGTTAAACCGCCACATTTACTATATACACAAGGTAAACCGGTTAACCACGCTTCGGCCAACACTATAGAAAAAGTTTCGAAATTACTGAATTGTATAAGGCAATGACTTTGCCCCATAAGCTCTGCCACTTTTGCAGCGTCTATATAGCTATACAATTTGGTAAGATCACTTAAGCCGTATTCGTTTAATTTAGCCTTCACTTGTTCAGTATTTGCCTCCACAACCAAGTTAAATTGAAACCCTAAACCCTCCTCTTTCAATTGTGCAAGCGCTTGGAGGATGCCACTGAAATTCTTGGTTGCTTCATCTACCGTAGAAACATGTACAAATGTAAACTTGGACAATTTCTCCGATTGAGGTTGAAAAAGATCTAGATCAATATAATTCGGTAAGGTATCAAATTCATTGATGAGTTGGTTTTGCTGCAAGGCTTCACCAAGTGTTTTAGAAACTGTAAATACTTTTTGGGCTTCTTTAAAAATGTTCTGATGTAACTTCTTCACAAAGAGGGAACTCTTCTCGTAAAGTTTTGTCGCCGATAAATACCCTGACCAATGTTCGGTAATGATATAGGGAAGTTTATATTTTCTTTTTAAATGCAGTGCAAATAAGCCGGCAGGGAATGCAACGTTTACATGTGCTAAATCATAGTTTCTTTCCCCTTTAGCATAAGCAATTTTCAGTGCTTTGATGTACCGTTTCAAATTAATAAAACTTTTCAGCAGCGGAAGACTTGAACTTCTGTAGTAAACTTTGGTAATCTTTACTCCTTCGATACTAGATTCCTCCACCTCAAACTTCGTTTTATTTTCTTTAGAGGATCTAGCAAAGCAAAGGTGCACATCTGCGAAACGCTGAATATAGGTAGCATGTTTTAAAATAAAATTCCCTTCAAGAGGTTTCTCTCGATTCGGAAACCAACTGCATAAAAATAAGATATGCTTACGGGGATTTTTCAAAGGCTAAATTAAATCAAACAAAGAGTTTACTCCGGCAGTGCGTTCTACTGTGTACCCTTCAGCAAATTCAGCGCCGATTGGTCTTCCAAATTCGCGCATACGTCCTTTTAAAAACTCCACGAACTCTCTTCCAGAAATAGGTGTTTTTGGTCCTTCCGTACCCGCTTTATAAAACTGTGTCTCATAGGCAAAGATGGATGCAAACTTTTCTTCAACAAATGGGGTAACATCAACCACAAAGTCAGGATGAATATGTCTATCTTGTATGTAATGGTAAACAGCTTTTGGTCGCCATTTTTCTTGTGACACACCTTCAAACTCAGTTTCAATTTTCAACAATCCTGCTAGAAAGCAAGCATCGGAAATGAACTTAGCTCCTTTTCCATGGTCTGGGTGTCTATCGCTCACAGCATTGGCCAAAACGATTTCTGGTTGAAATCTTCTTATCTGTTCTACCAGCAAAAGTAAATTCTCTTTGGTGTGTTCAAAAAAACCATCGGCTAGACGCAAATTATGACGTGCCTCCAACCCCAATATTTCACCAGCCTTTGCTGCTTCTTGATATCTTGTTTCTACGGTACCACGTGAGCCTAATTCACCCTCCGTGAGATCTACTATTGCTATTTTCTTTCCTGCTGCTTTCTCTTTTAATAAGGTTCCTGCACAAGACAGTTCTACATCATCTGGATGTGCTCCAATAGCTAGTATATCTACTTTACTCATCTGTTATTTTTGTTTCTTAAACATGTAGTAACGGATTCCACTTAATAAAGAAAACGCTAAAAAGATGTATACTGTTGTGTATACCCATTCTGGAGTTTCTGCTACTCCATCTCCTTGTGCGTAAGAGTGTAACCCGGTTAATTTAAAGTTTACTCCAAAGAAGGTAAAGATTATAGATCCATACCCCCATAAACTTACAAGGTTAAAGATAAATTTATCTTTTAAACCAGGGATGTACCTCAAGTGTAAAATGATGGCATACGTCAACACAGAAACAAGGGCCCAAGTTTCTTTCGGGTCCCACCCCCAGTAACGTCCCCAAGACTCATTGGCCCAAACACCTCCTAAGAAAGTTCCTATGGTTAGCATGAACAAGCCTACAGTCATCGTCATCTCAGAAACATAAGTAATCTCGTTGATGTTCATGTTTAAACGCTTTCCATTTTTTTGAGTACGCGCTAAGTATAAAGCCATGTTTACCAATCCTAAAATTGCCGATAAGCCCAAGAAACCATAAGAGGCAGTAATTATGGCCACGTGAATCATTAACCAGTATGATTTCAATACCGGCTGCATGTTTCCGATTTCGGGATCTAACAAATTCAATTCAGTTACAAATAAAAGTAAAGCAGACAAAATGATAGACGCTCCTAAAATAACAGGGTTCTTTTTAATAAAGATGAAACCTGCCATTACTAAAATCCAAGCAATGTAAATGATAGCTTCATATCCATTCGTCCAAGGCACCTCTCCTGTAATGTATGATCTAAAAAACAACCCTACTAGGTGATATAAAAATACAATAGCTCCTAAAATAATGAAGGGTAAAGAAATTCTCTTAAAGAGTTTTTCTGAACGTTGTGTTGGAACAGTTAACGTACGGATAAAGAAAATAATCAATAACAACAGACCGATTACCAAGTATGCATTTTGTGTATTCTTAAAGATATTCATGTTATTGTACATGATTTCTATCTTTACTTCAGACTCTGATGGCGTATCTACACTAGTACCTTCCGCTCTTTGGTATTTCTTTAAGGCTGCCAAAGTTTCTAAGGCTTGGTTTTGATTTTCTTCGCTATCATTAGAACGAATAGTTAAGGATAAATAATCCATCAACAAACTCATCCCTTCTTCATCTTTCTTTTCCCAATCTAAATGAGGAATCATCCAAGTTGCCATTACATCTCCTTTGACAGGTACTACCTTCAGGTATTTGAAGGAATAGTTGGTGAAGTTGAAGAGGTAATTGAATCGCTCACCTAGTCTTATAATTTCTTTATCAAATTCGTTTTTACGAGAGTCTGGTTTGTTGTGCGCCGTATTATATGCTTCCAACCATTTGAAATTCCCTATTGCACCTTCTTGCGATAACTCCTTTAAAGAAGCGTATTTTTCGGTATGGATTGAATCTCTAATTTTTGAGGATACATAAACAACAGGTCTATCCACCCATTTTGGTCCCGCCATTAACCAACTCATTGCTACTTGTACGGCATTATGTCCTTCAAAAGTTTGTGCTCTGTGTATTTTACGGAGCATTTTGTCTGCCAAAGTATGGAAGGGAACATTTCTACCTTGAAGGTCTTGCACCAATAAAGAAGACAATTCTTCCGCATGTTGCTCACTGATGTATTCAAAATTGAAATCGGCAGGTACTTCTTGTTGCGTTGTAGCAGCAGGAGCATGGTTATGTCCTTCGTGTGAAGCGTGATCGTGCCCCGTATGATCATGTCCAGCGTGGTCGTGCCCATCGTGATCACTGTGATCATGCCCTTGATGTGCATCTTCACTTAACTCTACCTTTTCATTATCTCCATTGGTAGAATGCGTTTCAATTTTTGCATCTTGGCCAAATGCCAATGTTGAAAAGAAAAGAGCTACAACAACAGACATTAACTGACTACGTTTCTCTCTTGATTTTTGTATCATTTTATTCAACTCTCTAAACCTACTTATAGGTGCTATTAAAGAAAGTACCATTCCTATACTCATTAACAAGTATCCTAAATAGGTGATATTTGTTCCCCACCAGTCGTGATTCACACTCAATATCGTACCTGTTTCGTCTGGAAAATAGTTCGATTGGAAAAAACGGAAACCGCCGTAATCCATTACATTATTCATGAAAATTCGTTGATCTTTATGTACTCCTTTAACGCTATCTATTACGCTCACCTCACTGGCATATGAACTCGCCATATCAGAACCTGCATATCTATCCAATTGGAAATCTCTACATTTAATATAGAAAGGCAATTCAACGGGTACAGGTCCATAACCTGCCATATAATTTAAACCATTAAATTGAAACGGAATTTCTTTTATTGCTGATCCATTTTGATAAGGCAATCTTTTCAATTCTGACTTTCCATCTTGTTCTATTTTGATGGTCAGATAATTCGTTCCTGCATCTTTTTTATTCGATCTAACTTCCGTATAAGCCGAGTTTCTGTGCTTGGCTTTAAACATAATTTGCTCGCCAGTAAATTGGTATAAATATCTTGGAGCAAATTCAACTGCAGAATCCGAAGGCACATTCAATATAGCGTTTGAGTCGACATTACCTGTTTGTCTATCTTCTACGCTTAACATAGCCATATTCACGCGATTGAACGATTTTAACGACTGTGCCATCAACGTGTTCCCTTCGAAAAATAATTTTACATCTGGAACAAAACCTTCTGTATGATCTTCATAAGCAAGAATTTCTGTACCAATAAGCATACTTTCTCCTTCGTTTAAAAACTTGGATTGTCCGCGCACTACAAACTCCAAAACGGTTCCTGTAGTGGTATCATTACTGATTAATTCATTCACTAAATTCTCTTCGTAATCTACGTAAGACACATTGATAGGGGCGTAATTTCCAAATTGAATTTCTTGCTCAAAAGGATTGTCATAGGCTTCAGATAAAAATCGAGCTTCTCTGTATTGAACACCCGATGTTCCATCATCTATCTTAACTTGAACATTAGGAGTAGCTGTGAAAATAATATTGGTAGACTCTCCTTCTGCAATAGGCATCATTCCTTCATAACCAAAGAAACGCGTTACCCCAGAACCGATTATAATGATAATAAAAGAAAGGTGGAAAGTGAACATGGCTACCTTTTCTGCCTTGTACATTTTGTAACGAAATATATTCGCGATAAGTGCAAAACAAAGGTAAGTCAGTAAAATCTCGAACCACGTAGCATTGAAAACTGCAATTTTTGATGCTGGTGTTCCATAACTTGATTCAATAAATGTGGCATAACCTATTGCCACGGCAAAGGCTACTAATCCGAGCGTCATCGCTCCCATAGAAAATATACCTCTTATTACTTTTTCCATCCTCCTTAATTATGTGTCATTTCCGCGCCAAAAATACTGAAAGCAGTTGGGTAAGTCGTAGAAATTGCAGATTTTTTTAGGTAGTTCTCCCCTACACTACTACTTTTGACTCCACATCGACAGAAATGGAGAAAATTGCAATTATAGGGAGCGGAAATGTAGCTTGGCACTTGTGCAAGGGATTGCGCGCCGAAGGGATTGAAATCAGTGGAATTTATTCTCGTACTTACACGCACGCAGAAGAATTTGCCCAAAGCTTTGACATCAAAGCTTACCAAGATTTAGCAGCGCTTAACGAAAGTAACGTCGACCTTGTTTTAGTGGCCGTAAATGACGACCAAACTCCTGGGGTTATCGAGAAGATCGCACCTCATCACAAGGTTGCCTATACGAGTGGAAGTGTAAATCTTAAAGACATTAACCATCCACAAGTTGGTGTTTTCTACCCTCTACAAAGTTTTACAAAAGGTAAAAAAGTAAATCTTTTTGAAGTCCCATTTTTCATCGAAGCTAAAAACATGGATCTGGGCGAAGAACTCTTTGACTTAGCATGGAAACTTAGTAGAAAGGTAGAGTATGCAGACAGCAATACAAGAAGCGAACTTCACCTTGCAGCAGTTTTTGCTAATAACTTCACCAATCACATGTACAGTTTGGCAAAAGAATTATTGGAAGATAGTAAAGGTAATTTCGAACACTTACTTCCGCTCATTTTTAACGCCGTCGATAAACTAAAGAAAAACACTCCCGAAGAAATTCAAACAGGTCCTGCGCGCAGGAATGATCAAAACATCATTGATCAACATTTGAGTAAACTTAGTGGGGATAAGAAAGATATCTATCAAATAATAAGCAGTTCTATACAAAAAAAATATCATGAGAAGTTATAAAGAAAATTTACCTAACATCACTACTTTAATTTTTGATGTTGATGGTGTTTTAACCAATGGAGATGTAATTCTCTTTCAGGATGAAGTAGTGAGAACACTAAACTCTCGTGACGCCTTCGCAATACAGTATGCTATAAAAATGGGAATGCGCGTTTTAATTATTACAGGTGGAAATTCTGAAGCTGTTAAAAAGCGTCTTCTGAACCTTGGAGCCACTGAAGTTTGCTTAAAAAGCTCGAATAAATTAAGTGTTTACGAAGACTTGAAAGCAAAATATAACTTTGAAGATAGTGAAGTAATGTATATGGGTGATGATTTACCAGATCATGCAGTAATGCAGAAAGTAGGTGTATCTGCTTGCCCCCAAGATGCAGCTGTTGAAATTAAAGCGATTGCAGATTACCAAAGTCCGTTTAACGGAGGTAGACACGCTGTGCGCGACATTATTGAGCAAACATTAAGAGTACAAGATAAATGGTTTAAAGAGGATGTTGTTCACTGGTAACCCTGGTGAATAGCTCATTTTTTATTCGTATAATTGTTCACTATGGACATTAAAACAACCACCAAAACAGCCATTAAAAACGTGCTCAAGGTACTTCACTTAGACCTTACTCAGAACCTGAAGTACGATAGATATACAGAACAGATTATTAATCAATACATCCACAAGAAATCTGTTTGTATAGATGTTGGTGCACACAAAGGAGAAATTCTTGATTTAATTATTAATAATGCGCCCGAGCAAAGTCACTTTGCTTTTGAACCCATTCCATCCTTTTACACAAAGCTTGAAGAAAAATACGGTTCTAAATACAAGATATACCCTTATGCCCTTTCCAATGAAGAGGGAAGCTCTTCTTTTCAGTTTGTAAAAAATGCCCCAGCATATAGTGGGTTAAAACAACGTGATTACAAAGTCAAAAATCCGGAAATTGAAAAAATCCAAGTTCAATTAAAAAAACTGGATGACATTATTCCTACTGACACTAAAATTGATTTAATTAAGATTGATGTAGAGGGAGCGGAATTCAACGTTTTGAAAGGAGCTGAAGCCACAATTAAAAAATCTAAACCTCTCATTATTTTTGAATGTGGATTGGGTGCGAGTGAGTTTTACAATACATTTCCTGAGGAATTGTACGTATTTATTCAACAGAATTTAGAAATGAATATTTCTACTTTAGAAAGATTCATAAAAAAAGACAATTCATTACGAGAAGAAGAGTTTTGTTCTCATTTTAAAGAAGGAAGTGAATACTACTTTATTATTCACTCCTAAAAGGTACAAAACAGCTAGTACATCTTTATTAATTTAACCACCTTGCTAAATTCTTGATTGGAAAGGTTTAAATAGTAAACTCCAGGTAACACATCCTGAGTATCCAACTCATTTATTTCATGAACTGATTCTACTTTCTTGACAAGTATGCCGGAAGCGTTGTACAATTCAATTTTATCAATGCTTTCTATCCCATCAAGCCTAATTGTAAGTTTATCTTGAAAAGGGTTTGGGTAAACTTCTAAATCTTCTTTTACCCCATTATTTTCTAACGATAATGAAGCTCCAATAATATTAACAACATCCGGACTCTGTATTGGAACAGACTCCCCATTCGGTCCTACCTTCACTAGAAACAAACTAGCCTTATTATCACTATAATATTCTTGATGCCCAATTACAGCAAAACCACCATCATTTGTTGCGATGATGCTCTGTGTTTTATCAACCCCTGAATTACTAAAGCTAGTAAATGATGACAAAAAGTTATAGCTCGGAGAAAACGCATAGATTTCGGAATCTTCCTCACCATCTGGGTACGTAGGAATATGCGGTGAAAAAGCCGCCTGTTTATTTATATACAATTGCGTTGAATCATACGACGGAGCAAAACAATTTGACGCTTCATACCCTATCCAATTTTCTTGACCGACATAAGCAAAGTTACCAAGAGTGTTAATTGTACCATAGATCATATTTGAACTATCCTTCACTCCTTCATAATTCGCCCCACTGAAATTCACAGAGTTTGGAAAAATATTAATATCGTTAACAATAGAATTACCCGCTATTTCGAGGGTATCAGAACTGATCAAAGCCCCCGTTACATCATCTAGAAAATAGACACATCCCTTGTGTTTGGCAGAGTCTTCTATATAATGACTTCCAACCACGTAAATCATACCATTTGCTATTTCAAAATCTCGAGGAGAATCATCGTACACTCCCCCAAATAAATTCTCCCATTCCAAGGTTCCTGTTTTATCATAACGTTGCATCCACCAATCTTCTCCTCCCGAACCAAAACTCTTGGTACTTAGCAATACAACTACCCCAGAATCTGAAGCTGCTTTTACCGTCACGATTCTATCCCAATCGTTTCCTCCAATTAAAGTATCCCATACTACATTACCTGCAAAATCCAAACGGGCCAAATACCCATCAAAACCACCTAGGCTATTTGTACTTGAATACCCCCCA
>NZ_JAWWCF010000115.1:0-9568 GCF_033720595.1 Lishizhenia sp.
AACCTTGTTTATACATCGAGTATGGATACAAAAGGTAAGTTGGGACAATCACAAATTGATTTATCTCGCGTAGATGCCGGAATGTACATTGTGAAATTAGGATCTTCAACAGGAGTTTATACAAAAGAAGTAGTGGTGAAATAAGACTTACTTTCTAAATAAATTAAAAAAGGGGAATTGCAATGCAATTCCCCTTTTTTTGATTTTATTACAAGTTCTAGAGGTTATTTTTTTCCCAAGCATGGAAATTTAATTCATGAAAAAGCACGTATTTAACTCTTGTTTTTTCAAGTCTTTGCTAGTTGTTAATTTGTTCTATTTAGGAATGATTATTGCTTATAGAGGGGAACACTTAAATCAAAATCATGAGAAAAATTTACATTATTCTTTCCAGTTGTATTTGTCTATCAGCCTTTGGACAAGTTCAGCATCAAGCCAATCAAATACAACCACAAGTAGGAGATAATTTTACAATGACATCCGTGGAGTTTAAAGTTCAAGATACCAGCGGTCAAAATTTACTCTGGGATTACTCTAATTTGTCACAATTAAATCCCTCTATTTCTTATAGCTACCTACAGGGAGATACGAGTTTAAGCAATAATAATTTAAAGGTAGAATTCCCCAACTCCTTTCATCGAATTTATATCACCGACAGTACCATAGAAAAATTTTATTCGATATCTAACATAGAAGAAAGGCATTATTCAAATCCTGAAACCACTCTTTTTTACCCCATGGCTTATGGAGATACAATGGAGGATGATTTTACCTATGTAGCTCAACAAGGTATGATCAATATTTCTACCGTTGGTAGTTCAAAATTCATTGTTGATGGAGAGGGAACACTCATGCTCCCTCATGCCACCTATGATAATGTACTCAGAATAAAAATAGAGGTTCATAAAACCCTCAATGTAATGGGAGATTTCTATGAATCCGAAGAGGTAATGTATTTATTTTATGCGCCTTTTATTCATGACTACTTACTGAAATTTACACAATCGAGTATAGATACTTTTTATGTAGAAGCAGGAAGAATGTTAATAGACAATTATGCGGGAATTGAAAAGGAGAATGACCATTTAATGAGAATTATTCCTAATCCTTTTGATGATCGAATCGAAGTGAGCAACTGGGGTAAAGAGGTCCAAAGTATATCTCTTTACACCATGCAGGGCTCTAGGGTCTATACAAACGATTTACCAGCGTTTAATCAAAAGTTCATCGTGAATACTGATGATTTTCAAAAAGGGAGCTACCTACTTTGTTTGTTCAATAAAAGGGGAGAGCTCATTGAAAGAAAACGACTGATTAAAATTTGATTGGATAAAGGGGCTGCGATGATACAGTCCTTTTTTATTTCAAGTTAATTCCTTCTGTTCTAAATGAAATACCTTGTTGTCCTGAGGTAGATATCATCACTGATTCAAAATGGGGTAAATTTTCAGGTGTATACCATTCAAAAATGAAATTACCTCCGGTACCCCCTAATTGTTCTTTTTCATTTATTACTATTTCCAAGGTTTCAAGCGGACCCATACCTACAGGATAATCAAAATAGGTGTGAACCGGATTTCCTTTGGTGTCGTGATAAATTGCTTTGGTAATGAACAAACTATCATTTAAATTAAGATTACGCATACTCACCGTGGCAGTTAAGTCGTGTGTCCTATGCTCGGTTTGAGAATAGATACTTGAATAAACAGAGAGATGTGTTGTACCATGCAGTAAAGTACTGTCCATTTTATTCAAGTGGACCCTCTTTTTCTCGAAATGAATAGATTTAGGCTCCTTGTTTTTCTGGGGCGCTTCACAAGATAAAGTAGCAACAGAAAAAAGTAAGAGTGATAGATGAAATTTCGTAACCATGGTGTTTTGAACTTTTTCTAAAGTTAGAGATTAATCCATTAATTTGTTTCTAATTGTAAGGGTTTTGGAAAAATATTAGCTTTGTTGCACAATTAACGTATACAGTCCATTCCACGCGTGAATTTTAAAATACATCCTCGTATATAGATCATTATCATCTCTTTCAAGAGATTTTAATTCAACAATAACTACAAAAAGCACACATGTACATGTGTGCTTTTGTTAAATAAAACTAAAATGGATTTAGGTTAGTTAGGAAAGGAGGATATTTTAATGCTAAGCTTGAACAAAACCTACACCAACTGTATGGTTGGTCGTGTTGTCAATCAGTATAAATGAGCCATTAGTGCGGTGATCCTTATAAGGGTCACAGTAAATTTCCTTATTCAATTTTAGTTTAATAAGCGTGATGTCGTTCATTTCAACGCTTTTAACTTCTTGTTCCGTACCGCTGAAATCTGTTTTTATTTTGCTCTCAATTTCACTCACCATGGCCAGAACCTTGTTCACACCATGTTGTAATGTGTATTTGTTGCGAATCTCCATGGTTTTATTGTCCATCCAACAAACGATAGCTTCTACCTCTTTTGTTAATTGAGGTACTTCTTCTGCTTTTACAAGCATATCTCCTCTACTTAAATTAATTTCATCTTCTAAAGTGATGGAGACGGAAGATCTACTTACAGCAGTTTGGTACTTTTCGTTGTAGAAATAGATATCCTTAATACTTGATTTTTGAAGAGAGGGTAGAGCAACAACTTCATCACCGGTCTGTAAATCTCCACCATAGACTTTTCCTGCGTAGGCTCTAAAATCATGGTATTCTTCAGTTTTTGGACGTATTACCATTTGTACAGGGAATCTTGGTTTTCCAGTATCGTAAACCTTTTCTTGTGTTAATGATTCTAAATGATCCAGAACAGTGAGACCTTGGTACCAAGGCATTTCTGTAGAATGGTGTACTACATTGTCACCGTGTAAAGCACTTACTGGTATGAAGCTGATATTCTGTCCTTCATATTCACCTTGATTGCTTAGTGTTCTAAAGTCGTTTTTAATCTTTTCAAATACCTCTTGAGAATATGCTACCAAATCCATTTTATTAATGGCGACCACTATATCTTTTATACGCAATAGGTTATTGATAAAGAAGTGTCTTTTGGTTTGTTCTGTTACACCTTTTCTTGCGTCTATGAGGATAATGGATGCTTGCGAAGTCGATGCACCTGTCACCATGTTACGAGTATATTCTACATGACCTGGAGTGTCCGCTATAATGTAACTCTTATGAGGTGTCGAGAAATAAATATGGGCCACATCTATGGTGATTCCTTGTTCACGTTCAGCAACTAGTCCATCGGTAGCTAAAGAGAAATCTAAATAATCATACCCTTTTTGTTGACTAGTTTTTTCTATGGCTTCCAGTTTATCCTGAGTCAGCGATTGCGTGTCGTACAATATCCTACCTATTAAGGTACTTTTTCCATCGTCTACGCTACCTGCAGTAGCTATTTTTAATACTTCCATGTTTCTGTTCTTGGGATTTTTTAGAAATATCCTTGTTGCTTTCTTTTTTCCATTGCAGCCTCAGAGCGCTTGTCGTCTATTCTGGCACCGCGTTCTGATAGGGTAGAGCGTCTTATTTCTTCGACCACTTCATCTATTCCTGTGGCCTTAGATAAAACGGCAGAAGTACAACTCATATCTCCAACAGTTCTAAACCTTACCATGCGTTCTTCGACCACTTCATCGTGGTCTCGATATACTTTGTCATCGTCATAAGACCAGATAAAACCATCCCTGAGAAACACCTTGCGTTTGTGGGCGAAATAAATGGATGGAATTTCTATTTTTTCATTTCTTATATAGGACCAAACATCTAATTCTGTCCAGTTGGAAATAGGGAAGACCCTAACGTTTTGTCCGAGTTCAATTTGACCATTTAAAAGATCAAATAACTCAGGACGTTGGTTCTTTTCATCCCACTGTCCAAAGTCATCTCTCACAGAAAATATACGCTCCTTGGCTCTGGCTTTCTCCTCATCTCTCCTGGCTCCTCCGATACAAGCATCAAACTTAAATTCCTCTATGGCATCCAGAAGGGTTGTTGTCTGCAATACATTACGGGATGCATACTTTCCTTGCTCTTCAATGACTTTTCCTTCATTTATAGCGTCCTGTACATTTCTAACGATGAGTTCTACGCCTAATTCTTTTACTAGAGCATCTCTAAATGCAATAGTTTCTGGAAAATTATGTCCGGTGTCGACGTGTAAAAGAGGAAAAGGGATTTTTCCGGGATAAAAAGCTTTTTGAGCCAGCCGTACAAGGGTTATAGAATCTTTACCACCCGAGAATAAAAGCACTGGTCGTTCAAATTGTGCGGCCACCTCCCGTAAGATGTAAATGGCCTCATTTTCTAATGGATTAATATTTTGAGTTGTTTTCATTTTCCTTATTTATGTATTCCGCACTCTCTATTACTTAATAGTTTTGTTGGATCATAGTAACGCTCCTCGTTAGGCAGGTCGTGTATTTCAAGGTAGTTGTTAAGTTCCTGGTCTGACCAATGGTAGAAGGGACTCACTTTAAGCACACCATCTGCCGATACACTTAGGATATCTAAAGTATCGCGCAATGCAGTTTGTCCTTTTCTCAAGTTCGTAAACCATACATCAGGTTGATGTTCTTCCATAGCTCTGCGGAAAGGTTCTAACTTTACTTGTTCACTGAATAAGCTGTGTTTAGGATCTTCTAAACCAGGAATACCGAGTACCACATTTCTGTGTGCAGCGCTTTGTCTGGGGACGTATAATTGAATGTTGAGCTTCAATTTTGAAATCAATTCTTCGGCGTGTAAATAAGTGTAAGATGTGTTATAACCTGTATCACACCAAATAACTTTTAGGTCATTTTCTACACGAGTACATGCATGAAGTATGGCAGCTTCGTAAGGTCTAAAGTTTGTTGTAATAACCGGTTTTTTGGCATTTTCTAGCGCCCAAGTCACGATTTCTTGGGGCGACTGGGTCCTTAGTTTCTGATTGATCTCTGTTATATTCATATTTATTTTCCCCATTTAATATTGTTCCATGCTCGTTCGTGAAAGAAGTACAAGAACATTTTAGTGACTAATTCTATTGCTCCTATGCTGAAGGCTATTGCCAATCGTCCTGTAAGTAAGAAGGAGATAAGGATGGTGTCAAATGTTCCAACCGTCCTCCAACTAATTGTTTTGGCTAAGCTTCGTTTAAGTTGATCTTTGGGTAAAGAAGCTTCATGATTGTTTACTTGCATGTTTTTTTCTGTATCCATTCTGTCGTTTCATTCATGTTAAAAATTGGGCAATAGTATGGCCGTACGTGAGTTTCTCACGTTTAGAATTTATACCTAATTTATCGTCTTATTAATCTAATTTTGAAGGGTAGAATTGATCTACATTAAGCGTGCGCGTTGATTAATGAGTGCAGCAATTCTTCCTAAAGAAATAAGTAGAATCCTAAAGCTTTTTATACATACCGTTGCCTTATATTTTTAGTTTTCTTCTTGAATTTCGGGGTAAATATAAATTGAAAAAAAAGAACTATCCAAATTTATCATTGTTAATTTTATATTCTGTACGCCTTTGTAAATAGTATATCCCATAAAGTTGGTAGGTTTTATAGGTGTTGTAGGTTTGTTTGAGTGTTGTGATTTTTTTTGAGTTTTTTTTAAAACAGAAATGAAATTGAAGTAAAGGGTAGTGTAGTGGAGTTGAAAATGAAATTAAATCAACAAAAAAAATCCCTCATTTTAAATGAAGGACTTCTGTTCAGTTTGAAAATTCTAAGTATTAAAAATTATATATCCTCTCGTTTCGATTTTGGAGTATACAAAATGATGATTTGAATGAGTATACCAGCAATGACTAAAAAGATGATTTCAATTTGAGTAAATAGCTCAATGGATTCCATGGCTTTATTACTCTTAAGCATCTGAAGCTTTCCTTCAGAAACTTGAAGTTTGGATAATTTATAAAGACTTTCATCTATCCCCGCAATTAATTCAACAAAGGCATCTTTTTCAGAAAGCTCTCCAGAGAAATAATCTAGTTCCATTTTGTCAAAACTTTCTAATTGAGTTTTTAAAACTTCGAAAATATCGGATTCTTTCTTCGTGAGTTTTGTTTGTTCATACTTTTCAATGAGTACATCTATTTTGTCACTTAAATTTGCATGATTGCGTTCGAATAAAAGGGTGTCTGCCGTAGCTAATGTGAGTTTCTTTTTTTGTACGAGGTGAGAGATATCAAAGATGATATCGCTGGCTACGATTCTGTCTTTATAAATGGTTGTAGTAGAATTTCGAAGTTTACTGAAATTGTCTCTATCGATTAAGTTGGTGGCCAATACAATTCCAAAAATTAGTACTATCCCTGAGACCCATTTTATTTTATTGAATACTTTCATGAGAATATTTTTTTGGTCAAAAACCGTTTATGGTGAATAACGAAGATATAAATTAAAACGATGATTTACCCATCCTTCGTGTTTTGTATCAAGAATAAATTAGGGGTGAAGAATGAGGTATCATTTTACAATATTTCCGGAAGCTTTTATTGAAAAAAAAGAAGTGCTTCATTCAAATATTAATAAAATTCTTTTCCCCACAACCTCAGTTTTTCTTTAGCTTGTAAGTGTTTTACTCCTCCTATTGCTTCTACCCATTGTGAAAGGTCCTTTAAAGTGTCATCAAAAGTAATTGCAGAAGTATAGCCTAACTCTCTTTTAATTTTTGAAAGATCTAAAACCATATTTTGAGTTAACCCTCTTACGAGTAAGGGAGTAAATCCACCAATTTTAAAAAAGGCCAAAACCTTCAAGAGTAGAATGCTAATTTCCTTTTCACTTATTTTTTGAGGATAAAGTGCTTTGATAAGTTTTCTTACATTTTCAATTAAAATGTATTCATCATCATCTGCAATATTGTAGGTGCGTATTCCGGTGAGAGATGAGGCCATACATAGTTCTATTGCCTTAGCCATATTATCGTAATGGGTCATGGAAACTTTAATGTCCATTTTCCCCGGTCTACTAAACTGATTGTTTTTGACCAACTTTAAAATTCTGGGGATAATTTGTGTGTCACCCACCCCGTAAAACGCACGAGGACGAAGTATAAAGCATTGCTCTTTTTGAAATTCATTTTCAATCACTTCTTCGGCCAAAAGTTTTGATTGACCATAAGAAGACAACAACTTATTGTTTTGGTTTCCCGCCATTTCTTCTTGTATCGGTAGTGAATCTGGTAAATAAACAGAGGAGGAAGAAATGTAGATGAATTTATCACAATTTTGTGCGGCTTTCAGTGTGTTTCTGGTTCCAACCACGTTCGGAGTGTAGAGTGACTTAAGAGGAGCCTTGTCGTCAGAGTATGCTGCTGAATGAATACAAATGTCGGCTTCCGGTAATTCATAGGGTGTACAAATATCAGCTTGAATATATTTTGCAAGTTTTAGCAATTCTTTGGGAGGGTTGTTGTCTCTTCCAGTTGCTATCACTTCATGCCCTTTAGCCACAAAATAGCGAACCATTGCTCCGCCAAAAGCTCCAGTGGCTCCAGTAATAATAATTCGCATACATTACATTTTAAGTTGAGTTTAACTCCTATTTATTTCGTTAAATTAGTGATTATGACAGACACTTCGAAAATTGGACAATCAAATTTGAACCAAATTGGTGGTAAAGCACAAGGATTGTTGAATTTACAGGCTTGTGGACTAACTCTTCCTCATTTTGTAATTATCGATTTCGATACAATTTCTTCATGGAATAATGATCGTACTGAATGTCAATCTTGGATAGATGAAAACTTCAATGCGTTGGACACAAACAAACTTTGGGCAGTGCGATCAAGTTCAGCCAATGAGGATTCGAAGGAACAGTCTTTTGCAGGGCAATTTAAAACTGTCCTAAACGTTGCATTCACAGATTTATCGGAGACCATTATGGAGGTGATTTCTTCTTATGCTGAAAGCAATGTATACGGTACGGAGACACCCCACTTTGGTGTCATTATTCAAGAAATGATTGATTCAGAATATTCTGGAGTTCTGTTTTCTAAACACCCTGTCGACTATACAAAGCATCATCCTTTGGTAAATTTAATTCCAGGTTTGGGAGATAAATTAGTGTCGGGAGAGCTTGAAGGAATGCAAGTGGAGCTGAAAGAAAATGAATTGGTTTATCATGACTTAAAGGAGTGCTATCATGGAGTTTCTGTAAAAGCAGGAAAAGAAACAAGGATTGAGAAATCAGTTGGAGACTTAAAAGATATTATTTCCAAGTTTAGTGATCTTTTCAAAGCTGGACTTTACAAATTAGAGCAATACTTAAAATGTCCTGTAGATGTAGAAATTGCCATAGCTGGAGATAACTTGTTTTGGTTGCAAGTTAGACCCATGGTAAATAGATCTTTGAAGGAGAATATCATTATCTGGGATAAAACGCAGGCAGAGGGAAACTATGGAGGAATAACACTTCCTTTAACGGTTTCACATGTTCAAAAAACCTACGGAAGTGTGTACGTAAAAGGTTCTGAAATGATAGGATACAGTCCTAGAATTTTAAACCAGAATAAAGCGGATATGCATCGAATTGTAGATAGTATTCATGGAAGATTATACTATAACCTGAACGCATGGCAGGGTAACTTGTATCAAATGCCTTTTGGAAAGAAATTGGTGCAGTTACTGCCCAAAATATGGAATATGGAAGCGGTCGATTTTAAGGCTCCTCCATTGCGACATAATTTTCTGGAAAGGGTGAATATATTTTTTCAATTATTGATCAAGTTAATACGATCTAAAAAGTACAATGCTTTATTTGATGACGCTTACGAGGCGGCGTTAAAGCAATATAACCCAAAAGACTTTCATCAACTAAGCTTGGAAAATCAGTTAACCATTTATCAATCTATGATGGATAAAATGGGGAAGAGTGCCTTTGCTGCTATCTCAAATGGTTTTTATACCATGATTAGCTTCTTCTTACTGAAGAGCGGTTTAAAGGGTTCTAAAATAATAACAGACCACCCTAATTTTATTAATGATGTTTTGCGTGCAGAAGGTGAAGTAACCTCTGTTCAGCTTCTTCATAGTTACGAAGAACTTGTAAATATTATCCTAGATGATGAGCAGCTGAAGGAGTTGTTTAAGACAAAGGAAGTATCCGATATTTGGAAAGAATTGACCCAAAAGTACCTGGAATTAGATGAAAAAATTAAAGAATATATTCGTTTGTATGGGGATAGAACCAAATCGAGTGAATTGAAAATGGAAACCACCACCTTTAAGCAAGATCCATTATTGTTTATTGAGCTGTTACAAGAATCCATCCGTATATCGGTGGTATCTACTGAGCAAAAGAGGAAGGAAAGCCCTACAGATTACAGATCTATATTAAAAGCATATTATCCAATAAATTTTCTTTGGAGGTTGTTTCTGGTAAATAGGGTGAAGGGATTAATTTTTAGGTTTAAATCCCGTGAAAATTTCAGGTATAAACGAACACGTATTTTCTCAATATTTAGAGATATGTTCTTGAGCATGGGAAATAATCTTGTTGAATTGGGGTATCTCAATACTCAAAAAGATATATTTTATCTTACAGTAGATGAGTTGTTTACTGAAAATTTAAGAGAGGGGTATAATAAGCTC
>NZ_JAWWCF010000116.1:0-9409 GCF_033720595.1 Lishizhenia sp.
CAAAGGAAAAGTTGTAGCCAATGGAACCTATATCTATAGGTTAGAATACGACCTTCCGGAACGTGAAGCGGTTCAAATTTATGGTCATATTAATGTATTAAGATAATACCGAATTTTTAGTAAACAGAAACATGAAACAACCCCTCATTCTTTTACATGGTGCATTAGGAAGCTCCAAACAATTTAAGGAATTGAAATCAGTTCTTTCTAATGACTTTGATGTGCACACCCTAAATTTTGACGGTCATGGAGGCAAAGCCTTGGAGGTAGAATATTCTATTGCGCGTTTCAGAGATAATTTGTTGGACTACTTAGAGGAGAATGAAATTTCTCAAGCCCAAATTTTCGGTTACAGCATGGGCGGTTACGTGGCTTTGAGCGCGGCCTTAAAAAAGCCAGAAGCCATTGGGATGATCATCACTTTAGGGACGAAATTCGATTGGTCAGCAGAAGCTGCGGCCCAAGAAGTAAAAATGTTAAATCCAGAAAAGGTAGAGGAGAAAGTACCTGCCTTTGCAGAGAAATTGAAAGATGAACATGCTCCTCAAGATTGGAAGGTGGTCATGACTAAAACTGCTGAGATGATGCTCAATATGGGTAAAGGAGCAAAACTCATGGATAATGATTTTACACAAATTCAACATCAGGTTAAGCTGGGTTGGGCCAGTTTAGACCACATGGTTACGCGAGAAGAAACTGAAAAGATTGCACAATTGTTACCCCATGCTAACATGGAAGTGATAGAAGGAGCCAAGCATTTGTTGGAATCTGTGGATGTTGAAGTATTGGTGAATTTTATTAAGGATTTTTAAGAGTGTTATTGCCTTAAAGGCGGCATAAAACCACTATTCTTGTCAGTAAACTTTAAAACCACTTTATGAAATATTTCCTTTTTATAATTAGTAGCCTTTTACTCCTCGCTTGTTCTTCTGAGGTGAAGGTTGATACATCCCAAAAAGTCGACGAATTTATACATGTCGACCTAGTAAAGAGTTTCGAGACGGGAGGGAAGGGGTTTTCAGTATATTATCCATATTCAGGAATAGAGGATAGTATAAAAGAGCGCTTGGTTTTACCTGATTTGTCTGAAATACAGGATACGGCCTACGGGTATTTTTATTTTAGTGGTGAAAATAAGGGAGCTATTAATAGGGAAGTTTTGTTCATAGTTGGAAATTATAATTCTTCTGCTCCTAAGTTTTGGTTAGATAACAACAATGATTTTATGTTCGCAGCAAATGAGCAATCTTCTACGTTCGAAGATGATTTTTTACTCGTTCGTATATGCGATGGTAGAAAAAAAGAACTTTGTTCTGATTATACGTTAATAAAACCTGCAGACTCCATTTATGAAGAAATCAATGGGATGATAGGTGAATTAAGTACAGGAGGGAAACACCTCGGGTTTTATTGGAGCAAAAGAAAAAGTTTATCCGTTGGAGATTTCAATTATCAAGGAGATTCACTTAGAATAGGTCTTTTTGATGTAAATACGGATGGTGCGTTTAATACCATTGGGAGGGATAGACTAGTTTTTGGAGATTTTGGTAAATCAATCACTAGAACGGCAGAATATCAAGGAGCACTTACTTTAGATTCCATGAGTTTTTTTAATTCTAAGCATTATGTTTTTCAAATACTCGAGATAGCTGCTGATGGTAGCTCAATGAAAATTAAACCTCTTGAATCTAAAAAGCTACTTACGCGATTAGGAGTTGGAGATACTTTACCTGATTTTGTGTTAGAAAATGTTGATGAAGGTTCAAGGAGTGTTTATGCTGGTTTAAAAGGTCAGAAATACATCTACCTTAACTTCTGGGCAACTTGGTGTGGAGGATGTAAGCAAGAAATGCCAGATTTGATTGCCTTGAATAAGGATTATACCGATGAGGTATACATGTTGAGTATTAACTATGAACAAGATGTGGAAACGGTGAAAAGTTTCATGGATAAATATGATATGGAATGGGCGAATGCGCTATCTACTCCTGAAATAATAGAAGCTTTCAAAGTAGAAGGAATGCCGAGAAATGTTTTGTTAGATGGTTCGGGAAAGATTTTAGACATGAATATTAGGCCAGATAAGTTAATGGATTTGATAGAAAAAGCAAAAGTTACTCCCAAACAGGGGGTGTAACGGCAGCGCCGAAAGGTAAGGCCTTAGGGTTTTGTTGAGAAGCTTTACGACCACCGGAAGTGGAGCTGAACGACTTTCAAAACACTTAGGTTTTAGCTTGCGGACTATAGTGGAAGACCCGGCCGTTTGCCGAATTAGAATACTAAAAAACCGATGTCCTAAATAATGGAACATCGGTTTTTGTTTTTTTATGATAAACCTTTTACAAAGCCATCTCAACAATTTTTTCAGCTTCTTCAGGTGTAAGATCTCCGCGTTCTCCTAAACCTGTCCATCCTCTTTCTTCGAAGCGTTGGCGAATGATTTTTGGAGTATCTGCATTGTTCGTATCGTATGCAGAAATGGTAGTATCTATACCTAATGACTCAAAGAATAATTTAGTTTTTACAATAGCGTCTTGTGCTTTATTGTCTGTAGCCCCCCAAACGCGTTCACCGTATTGTGCGAGCTTTTCTTTTTTGTTTTCAAATTTTACTTCAAATAAACGCGGTGCGATAATGGCCAAAGTTCTGGCGTGGTCTATACCGTGTAAAGCCGTTAATTCGTGTCCAATCATGTGTGTTGCCCAATCGTAAGCTACTCCTGCGCGTAAGGTTCCATTTAAGGCCATGGTTGCACACCACATAAGGTTGGCAGCATGTTCGTAATTTGAAGGGTCTTCCATTACTTTAGGAGCTGTTTCAATTAGGGTCATTAAAATTCCTTCAGCAATGCGTTCTTGCAATTTATTGTCGGTAGGGTAAGTTAAATATTGCTCTAAAGTGTGCATAAAAGCATCGGTAATTCCATTGGCAATTTGGCGTTTTGGCAAAGTAGCCACAACAGAAGGGTCTAGGAAAGAGAATTTAGGGAAAGATTGCGGTCCGCCCATGGTTCTTTTTTCTTTCAACTCTTCTCTAGAGATAACTGCACCTGAATTCATTTCAGACCCTGTGGCTGGAAGTGTAAGTACGGTTCCAAAAGGAATACTATCTGTAAAAGCACATCCTTCTTTGCGCATTAAAACGTCCCATGGATCTCCGGCGTAAGTTGCACCTGCTGCAATAAATTTAGTTCCGTCGATTACCGAACCACCTCCTACGGCGAGTACAAAGTCAACTTCATTTTCTTTGATGAGTTCTATGGCTTTCATACACGTTGCGTACTGTGGGTTGGGTTCAATTCCTCCGAATTCTAGAACATTGAAATCTTTTAAGGCGGCCATTACGCTGTCGTAAACACCATTGGCTTTAATACTTCCGCCTCCGTATGTAATCAATATGTTTTTGCCAGAAGTATGTAGCGCTATTTCGCTGGCAATACGTTCATAGGTATCTTTTCCGAATACAACTTTTGTTGGGTTGTAATAATCAAAATTATTCATTTTAAGTATGTGTTATTCGTTAATAATCTCTTTCGATTCAATGCTTACAAACAAAGTTAGGCCTTACACTCAAAGTTCAAAGTAGAATATGGTTTTTTCATGGGAAAGGGAACGAGGTGACCAATGATTGAAATAAAATCGTTGATTTGGATTATCTTTATAGAAGTGGTTAAGCTAGATTTAACTGATTATGAAATGGTTGAAATCTTGTGAATAACTAGCGTTCAAAAAGTGATGGCTAGACTTGCATGCAACCCTTTTTAGGTTATATTTGTTTTCCTAGTAACAGTGCCGTTTTTAACGGTTTTAAACTAAACACCATGGCAAAAGAAAAAACTAGATACTCAGACGAAGAACTTCAAGAATTCAAAGATTTGATTCTACAGAAGTTAGCAGAAGCGAAAGAAGATTTGGATTTGTTACAGGGATCACTTTCTCACAAAGATGATCACGGAACAGATGATACAGGAAGAACCTTTAACATGATGGAGGATGGATCAGAAACATTATCAAGAGAAGAGGTAGCTCAATTGGGGGCACGTCAGGAAAAGTTCATCCAAAACTTAAAGAACGCTTTAATTAGGATAGAAAATAAAACTTACGGAATTTGTAGAGTTACAGGTAAGTTAATCCGTAAAGAAAGATTGAAATTAGTGCCGCACGCAACGTTGAGCATTGATGCTAAAAACGCGCAAGCAAGCTAGATGGAAAAGAACAAAAAGTTCCTACTCGTAGGTATTTTAGTGTTGTTGGTTTTGATTGCAGATCAAATCATCAAAATTTGGGTTAAAACCAACTATGGTCCATACTCACCGGCAGAAAACATACTAGGCGAGTGGTTCGTTTTGAATTATACCGAAAATCAGGGAATGGCATTCGGTACTACTTTAGGAGGAGGTTTGATTGGAAAATTAGCCTTGTCTATTTTTAGAGTGGTTGCCATAGCAGGTATTATTTACTACATCATTAAGCAAATTAAAGAAGGTGCGAAAACCGAATATTTGGTAGCATTGTCTTTTGTCTTGGCTGGTGCAACCGGTAATTTAATAGACTCAGCCTTCTATGATTTTATTTTCGATTTTGACCCATGTATCCCTTTCAACCAATTGGAAGGTTCTGGGAACTTGATGTCCTGCACTAGTTTTGGTGTAGAGCATGAGGTGGAAGCTCGAAACACAGGATTCCTCTTAGGAAACGTTGTAGATATGTTTCAGTTTGATGCGGAATGGCCTGAAAGCATGCCTTGGTTAGGCGGTCGGCAGGTGTTTCCAGCAATATGGAATTTAGCGGATGGGGCAATCACAGTAGGTATACTTATGGTCGTTGTTCGTCAGAAGAAATACTTCAATAAGTAAGAACTTATCAAAAGATAAATAAAGGGTTTTCTCGTTTGAGAAGGCCCTTTTTTGTGTTAAGATGTCCCTATAAAAAAAGGCCGTCTTTACAGACAGCCTTCCCTTTATTTCTTTCTTTTCTTCTCGGTCTTTCTACGCTTTGCTAACCACTCTGGTACTTCTTTTTTCCCTTGAGCTTGAGCTTTGCCTTTTTTATGTTGACTCGGCTTACGCTGTGCAAACTGTGTTTCTGAACCGATTAACTTTTCAATTAAATCTTGACGGTCCGCCTTTTCCAATCTGCTTTTAATCCAATGTCTATTCTCTTTTTTATACCAGAAGAAAAACTTGTGTTGATTTTGTTTTTGATCTCGAGTTTTTGCCGTATAAACAGGTTTTAAGGTATATGGGTGAACTCCGGCGTAATAGATTACTGTTGCAACGGTCATTGGAGTAGGTGTGAAATCTTGTACCTGTTCCAATTGGAACCCCATGTCTTTGGTTTCCGCCGCCAAATTCGCCATATCTTGTTCTTCACACCCTGGGTGAGAGGAGATAAAGTATGGAATCAATTGCTGATTCATGTTGTGCTTCTTCTGAATTCTATCGTACTTTTCTTTAAAAGCATGGAAGTTTTTAAAAGAAGGTTTACGCATAACACGTAGGGTTGCATCACTGGTATGTTCTGGTGCTACTTTAAGTCGCCCACTAACGTGACGGGTCACAACTTGTTCTATATATTCATCGTGGTTTCCGTCTTCATTGTTCTTATTAAAATCATCTACCAATAAGTCGTAACGAATTCCAGAACCGATAAATGCCTTTTTCACTTTAGGGTGAGCATCTACTTTACGATAGAGCTGCGTCATATCGCTGTGGTTTGTGTCGAGATTAGAACAAATCACGGGGTGTATACATGAAGGCGAAGAACAACGCGCACAAATGTCTTCATCCTTTCCTTTCATTTTATACATGTTGGCGCTGGGCCCACCAATATCAGAAATGTATCCTCTAAAGTCTGGATCTTCTGTTACTTGGTCTAATTCATTTAAAATAGATTGCTCACTACGAGAGGCAATAAATTTACCTTGGTGAGCAGAGATGGTACAGAAGCTACATCCTCCAAAACATCCCCTGTGCATGTTGATCGAAAAACGTATCATATCAAATGCAGGGATGGCACCCCTCTTTTTGTATTTAGGGTGTGGAAGTCTCGTATAGGGTAAATCAAATGAAGTATCAATTTCTTTCTCCGTCATTGTTTTGTACGGAGGATTGATAATTAAAGTTTGATCACCGATTTGTTGTATAATTCTATTGGCTTGCCACTTGTTAGATTCAACTTCTACGATTTTAAAGTTGGCGGCATATTTTAATTTGTCCTTTAAACACTCTTCGTGTGAAGCGAGTTCAACGGTATTCCAGTTTTTGTTTTTCGGCAAAGGTTCGGAGCTGGGTCTGAGTACTGCCGTTTGTTTAACGGTTCCTAAAGAATCGAAGGGTACCCCTTTCTTTAAAAGTCTAAGCATGTCTCGTAAGGGCTGGTCTCCCATACCGTATACCAACATATCTGCTTTAGAATCTTTTAAGATAGAAGGCATTAATTCATCTTTCCAATAATCGTAATGGGTAACACGTCTTAAAGATGCCTCAATACCACCGATTAATACGGGTACGTCTGGATAAAGTTCTTTAAGTATGTTGGAGTAAACAATGGTTGCGTAGTCGGGTCTAAACCCGCTCTGTCCACCTGCGGTATATGCATCTGTAGAACGCAATCTTTTGTTGGCTGTGTAATGATTCACCATAGAATCCATACAACCAGCTGTTACACCGAAAAAGTATTTGGGTTTACCGAATTTTTTGAAGTCTCTTAAATCATCCTTCCAGTTCGGTTGCGCAACTACTGCTACGCGAAATCCTTCGTCTTCAATAATACGACCAATAACTGCAGTACCAAATGCGGGGTGATCCACGTAGGCATCTCCCGATATGATTACTACATCTATCTCTTCCCATCCTCTTTTTTCAACTTCCTTTTTGGTTAAAGGAAGCCAATCTGTAATCGGTCTTTGCTCCATAATTAGTGCAAAGATATAGCTTTAATTAAGAAGAACATTACGGGAAGATCGAAGAATGCCCTTTGTTGTAAGGTAGACGATAATAGCTACTGCTGATTTGTAGTTTGTGCGGGAGTTTGAACCTTTGGAAGGTATATTTTTTCTTGAATAACGATGGCCGTTGGATAGTCTTTTAGTAATTCGGCTTTTAATTTTTCAGCTTCCAATTTTGTTCTACAGTTCCCAACCTTAAGGTTAAAGTTCGGTGCTTTGAACTCTATATAGGTAGGAACGTCTTTGTGGTTCTGAATGAATTCTGCTCTGGTTTTGTTCACAGCAGTTCTATCATTGTCGAAAAAGATTTGAACTCTGTATCCTGAAATCTGTGGACCATATGCTGGAGGAACGGTGGTTCCTTTAAATTTTACAAACTCTTCTATTCGGTAGTCTTTTTCTATGGTTACCTCTCCGTCTTGTGAAGGGACTTCAACTTTTGCGGTATCTGCTGAAACAGTAGTTTCTGTAGTATCTTGTTTATTCCACCACGTGTTTTGGGCAGTAGATAATTGTGCGAAAGTAAAAAGTGCGATTAAGAGCGTCCAAAATTTCATGTGATAGATTTTTTACAAAAGTATAAAATAAGTCATTTGAAAAAATTCTGCCCGCGTAAGCTTCCTATTTTAATTATTATTTGGTGAAAATTTGTTAAAAACTGTAAGTGGTTGACAATTACTTTAAAGCAAAGATGTGGCTCTTTTGGTTTATTTAGAATGATTTTAAATTAAACTGGACTTCCAATAAATTGTCATAAAACTGTCATGAAAACAGCTAGAACCGTTAAATTTGCTCCCGATGAAAACTGTGTATTAGCATAGGAAATTAACGAATTATAAATGAAAATATCTAATAATCAGATGTTTAGAGTTGATATAAAGTGGGCCATAGCCCTGGTGTTGAGCGTCCTGTTTATGGGTGCTTCTCAGTCGTATGCACAAGAAGGAGAGAGTCTGTTTAAGGCGAAGTGTGCTACTTGTCACCAAGTATTCAAGGATATGACTGGTCCTAAACTTTACGAAGTACGTAAGAAATGGGAAGATGGTGGAGCTAAAGAAGGTTCTGTAATTCAGTGGGTTCAGAACTGGCAAAAGGCTGTGGCGATGGATCCATATGCTAAGCAGGTTTCAACATGGTCTCCAACGGCTATGTCAGTATTTGCTGATTTAACAGATGAGCAAGTTGTTGCAATCTTTGATTACGTAGATGCGCAAGAGGAGAAAGTAGCTGCTGCACCTGGTGCGCCTGTAGAAGGAGTTGGAGGTACTCAAGAAGAAGAGTCTTTATCATTTGTATGGTTGATCTTAGGAGCAATCTTCATTGTAATCATTTTATCAGTTGGTGGTGTACGTCGTCAGTTGAAATTGGTTGCTGGTGAATCAGAAGACACAGGTTTAACATACGCACAAGAATTTAAAGCTTGGGCTTGGAAATACAGATTGTATGTTGGTTTAGGTTCTGCTGTTATCGTAATTGCATTAATCGTAGGGTTGTTCCTTACTTTGTACAGTGTAAACGTAATGACAGAATACCAACCATCACAGCCAATTGATTTCCCGCACAGCAAGCACGCTGGATTGAATGGAATTGATTGTAAATACTGTCACAACTCTGTAGAAGATTCTAAAACTGCAGGTTTACCAACAGTTAATGTTTGTATGAACTGTCACAAACAAGTTCAAGGTTCAGGAGAGCAAGTAGCGAAAATCCAAAAGATTTACGATGCGGCTGGATTCTCACCAGAAGGTGGAGGTCAGTACTCTGGAAAAACTGAGCCTATCGTTTGGAATAAAGTGCACAACTTACCAGACCACGTTTACTTCAACCACTCTCAACACGTAAAAGTTGGTGGAGTTGATTGTAAGCAATGTCACGGAGACATGACGAAGCAAGTGGAAACTGCTCGTGTAGTTCCAGTGGAAGAATTATCAGAAATCGAAGGAAACATCAAATTAACGAAACCAACCTTAACTATGGGATGGTGTATCGAATGTCACGGAGCGAAAGAAATTTCTGGAGGTCCATTGGCAGAAGGTGTTGAAGGTGATTCTTACTATGACGAAATTCACCGTCGTTTATTGAACAACGACAAATCTTTATACGAAGGATACTTAGAAGACGGAAAAGTAACTGTCAAAGAGCTTGGCGGTTGGGAGTGTGCAAAGTGTCACTATTAATTTAATTCAGAAGAAGGCTAAAAAGGAATATGGCAACGAATAGAAAATATTGGAAAGGTCTAGAAGAATTGAACGAGACTCCTGAGTTTCTTGAATCAAGAGACAAAGAGTTTTCGAACGATATTACCGTGGATGAATTCTTGGCTGATGAGAATTTGAAAGAGACATCAACTCCACGTCGTGATTTCTTAAAATTCTTAGGATTTAGTGTTGCAGCTGCTACAGTAGCGGCATGTGAGGCGCCTGTTACAAAAGCAGTGCCTTACGTTAACAAACCAGTTAAC
>NZ_JAWWCF010000117.1:0-9388 GCF_033720595.1 Lishizhenia sp.
ATAATAAGCTCGTGACTTCCCGTAAAAAGGAATTAGAGCATTTTAAAGAAGAAGAGCTTCCTCAACGTTTTGCAGAATTAAAAGGAGAATATTTTCCTGTGCCTCAAACGAGGGTTGCACCCGTAGAGGGTGCGATACAAGGTATGGGTTGCTGTAGCGGTTCTGTTTCAGGTAAGTTTATTGTGGTTGATGAGCATACAGATTTGTCTCAAGATTTTTCTGGATACATCGTCATCGCTAAATTTTTTGAACCAGGATGGATAAACATCTATACCCAAGCCAGCGGAATAATTGCAGAACGAGGAAATTTACTCAGTCATGCTTCCATCATTGCAAGAGAATTGAATTTACCAGCTATTGTTGGTGCAAAAGGAATTATCGAAGGAATTAAAAATTCTCAATCGATTAATATGAATGGTACAACAGGTATAGTATATTTAAAGGATGAATAATTTTCAGCTCACGTCTTTGATCACTAAAATCAAATGGTCATCTCAGGAATTGGCTCTTATTGAGGAAGGATTAGGTTTACTTTCTGATTACAATGCTTTCTACGATTATTGCTTCAAGTGGAAATTAGCACCCTGGGTATACACACAGCTCAAGAATAAAAATCTATTACAGTTATTGCCAGATTCTACGCAACAACTTTTTCATAAGGAACACACGCGTATTGAGGAACAAAATTCAAAGCGAAATCATATAGCCCAACAGGTATTTGTAAAGTTTAAGGAAAAGGGGATAGACGTAGCGGTGCTTAAAGGGAACTACTTTCTTCATACGGTATACAAAGACGTGGGGTATAAGAGAATGAATGACTTTGATATTCTCATAAGAAAAGAAGATTGGAATAAAATTCAAGATGTATATCTCGAACTTGGCTTTATACCGCTTGGTTTTGGTTGGAGTGGTGAGAAAGAAAAACCAGCCCAATTTAGTCATGTGGGAATGTCCTTTATTAGTCCTGATTACAACTGTATTTTTGGTTCTCAATGGGGACTGAAATCACCTACAACAAAATATGAGGTCAATATAGAGGATGTTTGGAAAAGTGCCGTTCCTTTTGAATTTGAAGGGGTAAATATTTTGGCCTTATCTCCGGAGTACAATTTTCTACATCTCATTCTACATCTAGGTATTTACAAATGTGGGGTACGTGATTGTATGGATATTTACAATTTGCTTTATCATGAGTCATTGGATTACGAGAAAATGTATAGCATATTAGAACAAGCCAATGCATTAGACAAGGCTTATTTTGCATGTCAAATGAGTAATTCTTGTGCTCCTGCTGTACCCAAAGAATTTATAGAAAAAATAAAACCCCAAAGTGGTTATTTGCTTCAACGTACCCTCAAAAGGTTGAAAATACTTGAATTGGGTGGAGATATACACGCTTCTTATAATGACTATTTCCAGGACATAGAAAAGGATGTTATCTATTTCAATCTATTCCCCAAATTTCATTTAAAAGCGTTATTCTATGCAAAGATTTTGCGCAAGATATTTTTTCCAAATATTGATGTAGTCCTGAAACTAGACGATCAACAAAAAGGAGCATCTGTTCTTTCAAATGTCGTAAGTTTTCTAAAAGCTCCGTATTACATCTTTTCTCTTATAGCTCAAGAAATCGGATGGAAGTTTACCTTCTTACTTTTCTTAAAACTGTTAATAGATCTAGTAGTGTCTTTAAAAAATTACATTATACCTCAAACCTCATATTTTGATTATTTGAAAAGCAGAGATATAGACCCCAAAGAAATTGCTAAAGCCGTTAAAAACATTCAATAATGAAGCATATTGTAATAACAGGGATAGATGGAACGGGGAAGTCTAGTGTGATTAAAGAACTTCGCACTAAACTTAACGTTAGAGTGGTTAGTATCTGGGATGCAATCGCCAATAGCGCTTTTCAATCTAAGGAGGAAGTTGCTCTGCATTTACTTCAACTAACTACTAATGACCGCGTTCGTTTTATGAGTTCGGCTTATCAACAATCCATGGAGAATAGTGCGGGTGAAATCATATTACATGACGCATATTTTTACAAATATTTTGCGGCTGAATTGGCTTATGGAGCTGATGAAGAGTTGGTGAAACAAGAAATGAAAAAGTTTAACATTCCCTCTAAGGTTTTTCGACTAATGTTACCCGTTGAGGAGTGTATCAAACGTAAAGGTGAGCATTTTACGCATTATGAATGTGGGTTAAAGAAAAAGTCCACCGAGAACTATTTGACCTTTCAAAAGAAAGCACTGAAAAAGTGGGAGTTTTTTAATCAATCGGATTGGGTAGAAATTGATGCATCGGTACCTGTTGAAACGATTGTAAGTGAAATTTTAGAAAGTTTGTAAATGAAAAGTATCGTTATTACAGGTGTAGATGGAAGTGGTAAAACGTCCTTTCTAGATAAGCTAGAAGAATCGAGTATAAATGCTCGTTTTGTTCGTGTTCCTAAAATCGAGGTGGATCAATACGAAGGTGACTTAAAAAAGGTGGGATTATTCATCAATAAAATGGGAGAGAAGTCCGACGAATTAAAAAGTCCAACCTTGAAAATCATCTCTATATTCTCGTCTATGCTGTTTTTTGAGGATTTCTATGCATTCCAACAAAGTCATTCTCCTAAGGTGATTTTTTGCGAAAGACATCCCTTGATTGATACGGCCGTATACGGTTTAATATACATGGAGTATCTCAACCAATCTTCTGCTTTAACTAATGATCTTGAAATTGGGGAAGAAGAAGGGCATGTTTTTGAGAAAATTGCACAAAAAGTCAACCGTAACCTTGGAGTGGATCAAATTAAAAATGCGAATGGGTTATTATTATTTTTAAAGGATTGGTTTTCAGATGCTGAAAATTTTAAAGTTAAACAATTGAGTAAGCTTTTTAATATAGCATTGCCCGATGAAGTTTATTTTTTAAACGCACCTACAGAAGTTTTATACCAACGCATTTCTTCAAGATCTAATAAAGAAGTACACGAAACCAAAGTGGCTATGGAACGCATGAAGGGACTTTATACCAAGGTATTAGAAGATGCACAAATAAATTTCAAAAGTTTAGATACATCAGATTGGGAACCTACCCGTCAATTGGTAGATTCTTTTACAGAGCGCTTTGGCTAATTTTCCTCTAAAATTTGAAGCATTCTCATAGCATTTGCATAAATTCTATCTACGAATTTTAAGTTCATAACAACGTTCGCTGTTTTATAGAAAACAATACGTGTAACGATGTATTTCTTAATGGAAAGTAAGGTGATATTCTTCCAATCCTCAAATGATGTCTCGCTCTCACTGATTTGATAATGGTATTCTATCCAATGCATCAATTGGTCGGCAGAAAAATCTTCTTCCAAAACGAAACTTAAGAATTCAACAACATCCCTTTGCGGGTAATCGATCACGGAGAGTTCCCAATCGTAAATTACAGGTTCTCCATTTTTTCGTATAGCAATATTTCTAGGGTTGAAATCATTATGTACCAAGGTCATATGCACTTGAGTTTGTGGACCTTCAATTAACTCATCTAAAAATTGATTCAAAACTTTATAGTGCTCACCATATTCCATTATGAGTATATCTATCATACATCTGTGCACCTCTTCTGTTTGAGCGATAAGATGTTGTTTTACAGCTACTTTTTCAAGTAGGCTATCCTTGTTTTTAAATAAGAGATGTATTTGGTTGATGACATCTATTACATTTTTAGTCAGGGGTTTTGACCATAACCAAGGTTTGTTTTCACTATCCATTAAATGCATTGTATTTGCATCTAAAAACTCTTGGAACAGCATGAAGATTTCCCGTTGGTTATGAAGGATATGCCCGAAATACTTAGGGGTACCATCTCCATTTAATTGATGAATTTCATGAGGTATGAGTAGCTCTTTGAGGTGACTGTTTACATATTCGAGATGGTCTTTATGGTTGGAAAGTAAATCTGACAATTTAGGATCTATAGAGGCAGACATCATGTGTAATCCTTTGATTACCTCTATATCCTTAGCTTTAGATTTGATCAGTATTTTTTGCTCTCCTTTAGATGTTTCTATTGATAGGGGAATGAAACCAATTAATTTGTTGGTTACCCTTCTACAGATATTCATTAAAATACCTTTTTCTAATTCACCTTTGTGTAATTCTATTTCACGGGGTGTTTCGGAGAGATACGGACGAATGACCGCAGTGATGAAATCGGAATTGAGTTCATTCCATTGTATCCAATCTACAGGTTTGTTTCTTCCTAATTTTTCATGAGCTTTGGCGAATTCACCACTTGCGATAGCTGAGATAGTGGAGAGTTCAAGGCCTAAACAAAAACCAGCAATAATCGTAGCAAAACGTTCTATTTTTCCGGTGCCATAGCATCCCATTAATTCTAAAGCTTGACGTTGTTTTGGAAGGTGTGTTCCTCCTCCTACGGTTCCAATTACTAAAGAATATAAGGTGAGTTTGGCGTGAATTCCATTTTCAACCTTTTTAGTTTCTAACAGGGCTGTTGAAGATTCATGAATGGAAGCCAGATCTTGACCGGTTGCCACAAAAATAGCAGCAATCACATTGGCTACATTTACGTTGTATCCCACCATTCCATCTTTAGCGGCGAGTTTTTTACTCGGAGTAAAAAAGTTCATTATGGTTGTGACGTCTGTTCTAAGTACTTTTTTAATGATGTCCTCACTTAAAGTACATTCTACCTCTACTTTAACACCACGACCTTGATCTAATAAGAGTTGAGATACCTTCTTATCGGAGGCACCATTTCCTTCAATGATATAATGATTAATCTCTATTCCGGTAGTTGCTTCAAACGCTTGATTAATCCACTGAATGGCATGCCAGGTACAGGTTGTGGTCATATTTTGACCGGCAGCATCTCCCGTGGTGTAAATGAACCTTACCGTTACGAATTCATCGAGAATAACTGTATCTAATTTCAATAAGCAAGCGTGGTTGGAATAAGATTCTGCCTGCTCTTTAATTTGCGGAAAATTATCATGTACAAAGGCTTCAAAAACAGCTGCTTCTTCTGAGTTATTCATCTGAAACATGGGAGCGCGCATCATACGCTGGTGAATCATTTTACCTTTTACACCACCCGCTAGACTTATGGCTTTTGCACCTCTATTCATACTTGCCATTAGTGCACCCTCTAGTGTACCTGCTACACAATAAACATCTTGTTCCTCTCCTTGAATATTCATACGTAGAGGTCCACCAATACCCAAAGGAACCTCTACAGAGCCTATAAAGGATTCTATATTTTTTTGAATATCATAGGGATTTATATTGCTTTTTTGAATTTGATCAATCTTGTATCCTTTCGATTGAAGGTGCTCAAGTCTGAGATCTAATGACTTACGTGTTAAAAGCCCCCTGCCTGGTACGGGCGTGTATTCGTATTCGCTCATGAAGTAGTATTACCTTCTCAAAATAAGCAAATAAATCAACCATAACGCTTTCCTTGCAATGATAAATATCATAGGTGAGTATATTTTTTCTTCATACATTTAAAGAAACAATACTACTTACTATGAAAAATTCTATTAAAATTTTCAGTGTTATTGCTGTGCTCTTAATTCAAGTGCCTTACATTTTTGCCCAAGAAAATGTAGATAACAATCGTTTAAAACTTGAATTTGAACCTGGTTTATTTTTCAATAATGGTCGTTCACTTAACATCCTTTACAATGTTACCAAAGACAATAATTTGGGGATTGGACTTTATTTAATGACCACAGATATTCCCGATCAAATTGCAAGGAATATGTTTGTTGATTACAACGATTCCTTGAACTGTAGAGTAACACAAGAGTTTGCCTTGAATGTAAGGTACCGCTTTAGAGTTGCGAAAAATATGGAATCAAATCCTTATGTAGGACTTATTTTAGGGTGGGAGAACATCTTAATCGAAAAGGAAGGTTTCAATGATCTAAATTATAAAACCTTTTTGTTTACCCCATTTGTTGGATACGAATGGTATGTATATAAACGAATGCTTTACATCAACCCTCAGATTCGTTCGGCATTTTATCTCGGAGCGACCAAATCGGTGGATACGCGTCCAGAAGAATTAAAATCATTCTTAATGGTTCCTTCAATTTCTGTAGGACTGCGAATTTAGCGTGGAACAATATTTAGGCTCAAATCACCTTTCGGTTGAAGGGTGATTTTTGGGTCTATCTCTACACGTTGATCAGAGGGCAATGAAAATGAATAAGCCTTGCTCATTTTAGCCAATACCGCCATCATTTCTATATGACTAAAATGATTTCCAATACACATACGAGCTCCAAGTCCGAAGGGCATGTATCCGCTTAAATCTTGTCTATTAAAAAATCGTTGAGGTAGAAATTTTTCTGGATCTTGCCAATATTTGGGGTCTCTATGCGCAATGAAGGAACAAATGAGTACATGTGCTTTTTTAGGAATTTTCCAACCATTGACATGATCTTCCACGATAGGTTTTCGAGCTATGAGCCATACGGAAGGGTAGAGGCGAAGCGTTTCCTTAATCACTCCATTAAGCCACTTAGACCTCGTTACCCCCTCAAGATGAGTGTCATTTTCAATGAGCTCTTCTACTAGTTTATCTTGCATCTTTTTATGCTGCGCCAAAAGAATAAGCGCCCAACTCAAAGCACTTCCCGTCGTTTCATAACCAGTAACGAATAAGGTTAAGAATTCATCGTGTAATTCATCGGTTGTCATTTTATTACCCTGCTCGTCTGTTGCTTGAATTAACCTGCAGAGTAGGGTATCATCATTATCCGTTTTTTTAAGTGCTATAATCTCATGCACGAGCTGTTTTAATTCCTCTTTCGTTTTTTTGTAAACAATATTTCTTCGGGTAGGAAACCATAAAGGGAACTTAAAAAAGTTTCTGTTGTGGTAGAGAACAAAGGAGTATTGTTTTTGTATCAGCGGAAGGAGTTTGGCTTCGTAATGACTAGAGCGCGCTTCGCCGATCAAAACAACGCTGATAATTTTAATAGAAATCGCAATCATTTCATCTTTTAACTGGATGGACGAAGTTTTCTTCCTCTGCCAAGATTTGATCAATTCATCGACTTGGTCGGACATGGTTTCATAGAGCTGATTTACAGCTTCTTTGTTGAAAGATGGTTGAATCATTTTACGTTGTTTCTTCCACTTTTCCCCTTCGCTGTTGAGTATTCCATCCCCTAGCATTAATCCAAACCCTTTGTAAGCTGGACCTTTGGTATAGTTTCTCCAATTTTGCTGAAGAATTGTTTTAGCGTGCTCATAACCCGTAACTACCACAAAAGGAATGGGAGCAGAAACTCTATAGATATCTCCATGACTTTCAAATTGCTTTTTGGTTCTACCAATAGGGTCTTTGATCAGATCAAAAGCTGCTTTCCAAGGCCATTTTCCTTTTACTAAGGGTAGCTGTTTGTTTTTATTCGTCATGAAGTTGCTTTAAAGCTAAAATACTAAATTAGAACATTGTATAATTGCTTATGGGCTTATTAACACTTGGATATTTTGGATTGTTTCTGGGAACCTTAGTTTCAGCTACCTTTTTTCCTTTTCCTTCGGATGTGTTTGTGATTGGATTTTATGAATTAGAATATTCAGCCATTCCTGTTGTGATTGTTGCAACCTGTGGAAATTTATTGGGGAGTATTGTCAATTACTACATCGGTTATTACGCCAATAATGAAAAGTTAATTAAGCGTTTTAAGTTGAATGAATCAAAATTAGAAAAATGGCGCAAGCGCTTTGATAAATGGGGTGTGAAGCTGGGGTTTATCTCCTGGGTTCCATTAATTGGAGAGCCCATGACTGCAGCACTGGGTTTTTTCAGAGTTGACTTGCTCCCCTTAAGTGTTACCATGTTCATCGGGAAGATGATACGCTATATAGGTTTGTCTTTAATATATTTCAATATTATTGCTTAGGTATAGGTACCATTTTATTCTTTTTTTCATCCCAAAGTTTTAGGTTAAGACATTTGTAAAAGGTTTTAAAATGTACGGGCTTTATGTGGTGTGATTCGAAAATGTCTTGATGCACTTTGGGAAGGTTTACCGAAGGAATAGCACAGTTGTAATGATGTACGTGATGATACCGTACATTTTCTGAAATTGAATTAAGAAAAGGACCAAAATCCATAAAAGAAGCCCCGTGAATCGATGCTTCAAGTAAACTCCATTTTTCTTTCCTATACCATTTAACCTCTTCATATTGATGTTGCATGTAGAAAACCATAGCTACCACACTATAAGCAATAAACCAAGGAGCTCCAAGGGTCCACAAGACCTCCATTCCAAGATCATAATGTAGAATAAAGTATCCGATGATAATATAGGCTGCATCGCTCATGAGGATGGAAGTGTTAGATTGTATACTTCCACGTTTGGATGGAATTCTAGTAAGTAAGAAATTGATAAGTGGGATAAGTGCAAATCGAGCAAATTTTGAACGAACAAAACGATAAAATAGCTTTTTGCCTTCGGAAGCATTCCTGTATTCCTCTACTGTCATTATCCAAATTTCAGGATTAAAATCACGTTCATCTAAATTGGCGAAAGTTTTATGATGATAATTGTGTACATATTGCCAAAGTCCATAGGGAAAAGTGGTAATTAACCCTGAGGTTCGACCAACAATTTCATTCATTATTCTAGCGCTAAACATGTTGTAATGTCCGGTATCGTGCAGAAATAGAAATGATTTGAAAATTACAAGTATCAATGGAATCCAAAGTAAGGGTACATACCAGAAATAATCTTGATAAGCGACGATTCCAACGAGGATAGTGAAGAAAAAGATGCTAAAGTTTAATACCGCTTTAAGTAAAGAAATAGTGTTGTTGGGTTGCAACAAAGGCATAAGGTAATTTCTGTACTTCTTGTCTAATTCCATAGTAGTATTTTAATCTTTTAAAAGTTATGGATTATTAGTGAATATTGATAATAAGTTTCGATAAACTATAGGTATTTGGTTAGGTGTGAACATAAGTCGGTAGACTTTTTTAGAAGTGTATTTAGACCTCATTAATATGTGTTTGCATTTACTGAAATAGGGTGCAAAGAGGGTTTAAATTAGAATTGCCTTTGTTTACTGCGGTTTGACTTTAGGGCATAAAAAAGGCTTCCAATTTGGAAGCCTTCTTGTGATCCCGCAGGGATTATTATCATGATCCTATTGCGCATTGATTTATTCTCAAGCATGAAAGCTTTTTATTACTAACGCAACAAGAGTCTTCTTCATTTTGCATCTTATTTGAATGGATTCAAAACGCTGTAAAACAAAAAAGCCTCTCACTATTGTGAAAGGCTTTCTTTTGTGATCCCGCAGGGATTCGAACCCTGGACCCATACATTAAAAGTGTATTGCTCTACCAGCTGAGC
>NZ_JAWWCF010000118.1:0-9258 GCF_033720595.1 Lishizhenia sp.
CAGTTGAGGCATTTTTATAAGCATTGGGCCAGAGGTGCATTTTAATAACATTCAATGTGTCTGACGAATTGTTATAGTATTCGATGTATTCGAACCCTCTTAACATGTGATTTTGGTCGTCTAACTTCACATCTATTTTATAATTCACCTCTTGCTGAAAATAGTCTTGAGCGAAGGTGAAACTAGATGCGATAACTACACTTAAAAAAGTAAAAATATGGCGCATAAGATTGTATTTTATTTCGAAGATACAGAAAAGGCTGTTTGCTTCCTGTTAAAATCAGTTGAAAGCTCGAAGACCAGTATGAAAATAATGCTGAAAGATTTAAACGGTTGATGAAAATTGGATCAAAAAAAACCAACTCCCTTAAGGAAGTTGGTAAAACATTAAAAAATCAAATCAGAAAGAAGTAGGCTACTACCTTCTACCTCCTGTATACTGCATGGCTTCTCCTTTACCGAAACCATAGCTAAATCCAAGGGTAATAAATCTACCTCTGTAGCTTTCGCTAAAATTGTAGAAATTTCCCTGAAAAGTTTCCACTGTTCGTATACGAGATGCAAAAACGTCTCTTACAGACAAACTAAATACAGCTTTTCCTTTTTTCAACTTCTTGCGCAATCCTGCATCCATAAATAACATGTCGCTTACATTTCCTTGTACGGTTTGGTAGGCCGACTGGTAATTTCCTGTGATTTCTAAATCAAACTTATAGGGTAGTTTTATTTTCGCGGTCCATTTCGTTGACCATTGAGAGGCATTAAAATCGAAAGATGTACCGTTTAAAGCTCCATCTCTTGTAAAGAAATTATAATTTACATCCCCTTGAATATCCAATTTCTTTAAAGGTGAATACTTCATGTTCATTTCTAAACCTGTAGACCTCTTGGTACCAACATTCTCTGGTTGTGTTGTGGTAACATTGTTCTGAAAGCTCGCTATACGCTCTATCACATCCTTTGTATACAACTGAAAAGCACTAACATTCAAACTCATTTTCTTAAAGATGAAGATACTCGACAACTCGTAAGAATCAGTAAACTCCGGCATCAAGTTGGGGTTCCCCGTTCTAATATTGAAGGTGTTTGAAATATTGAAGAAGGGATTTAAATCCCACAATCTTGGTCGGTAAATACGCTTAGAGTAACCTGCTTGTAAAGAAAAGCGCTTGTTGATTTTATAGGATGTATGCACACTAGGGAATAGATTAGTAAAGTTTCTATCATTGGTCTGATTCGTAGTTTTTAGCACAGTTAATAGGTCTGTATTTTCTGCCCTTAATCCCATTTTTAACCCATACTTTTTACCTTCATAAGCACCCGTTGCATAAATCCCTAAAACGTTCTGATTGTAATCAAAAATATTGGTCAAGCCCATATCTTGTACCCATTCACCGTTTACTAAATCAGCAACAGCATAATCATTACTCACATCTTGAATAACATATTGAGAACCTGCTTCTAGCTTCAGCTTCTTATTAAATGGTTTCACATAGTCTACACTAAAAGTTTGCTTGCGCTCTTGGAAATTAGTATTCGTCCTTTGCTCACTGTTTTGATTACTCCCACTAACAATTCTATTAAAGAATTCAGAAGATTGATCTTTACCAAAGAAATTCCCCTGTGCACTCATCAACAAGGTGTGTTCCTTATTGTCTTTGAAAGTACTCTTGTAAATGAGGTCGTATTGATATTTAGGATTTACAGCTTCCGTTGTTTCTGTTCTTTGCCAAGTAGAAACAATGTTGCCCGATGAGTCTTGAAAAGCAAAATTCGTAGTAGAAGGTTGCTGTTCCAATTCAAGTGCTACAGACCCTGAAAGCGTCAGTACATTTCTATCGTTGATATGGTAGTCCGTTCCTAAATTGAGGTTATAGAAATTCTCATTTCTATAGTTCAACCCATCACTAATTACAGAAGTATTGTTGATTAAATCTGAACTTATGTTTTCGCTATATCTCGGCAAGGAACGGTAACCTGCACCCAGTTGGCTAAATAAATTAAACTTCTCGGTTCTGTAGTTTAGAGATAGACCCAAACTATGGTTGTGGGGAGCTCCGGTATTTAAAGATATAGATCCATTCAATCCCTTTTTCTCTTCTTTCTTTAATACGATATTGATAATACCTGCTGTACCTTCTGCATCATATTTTGCGGACGGATTGGTGATTACCTCTATACGTTCTATCATATCTGCCGTAATGGTTCCTAGAGCATTTCCTTGCTCACCAGCAATAACACTGGGTTTACCATTAATTAGAATTTGCGCTCCACTTGCTCCTCTTAGGTTGATTTCCCCTTCTATACTAACATTTACAGAAGGAACATTATTCAAAACTTCAAGTGCACTTGCTCCCGTGCTACTTAAATCTTTACCTACGTTAAACACTTTCTTATCTAGCTGAAATTCTACCGTCGATTTTTCGGCTTGAATGTTAACTCCATCCAACTCTTTTACAGCTTTGTTCAAGGCGATGGTCCCGAGGTCTATCTCCCCTTTTCCCGCCTCAAATTCACTGATAGTATCTTTAAAATAACCGATGAAACTTACTTGTAAGAAGAATTTAGGAACTTTCACGACTAATTCAAACTTCCCTGAGTCATTCGTTGTTGTACCTCCTATAACCGCCGAATCAATGGCATTGATAGCTTTAACCGTGGCATAAGGAATTGCTTGTTGTGAATCAGCATCGGTTACTATTCCAGAAAGCGTTACTTTTTCTTGTCCCCATGAAGCCGCATTCAAAAAGAGTATTCCCATTAAAACCAATATCCACTTGCTATACATTGTCTTCATTCTCTAATTTCTTCTCTATAAATTTGATGCAAAAATAGAAATTCAAACAAGCATACTATACCCATTACTAGGTATTTACTTGCCAAATAACTACTGCTGTGCTAGTAAGACACTTCATATGCAAAAGGGTTTAATCTAAGGGGGTACTAATTTTGTCGTTTAATGACAATCGCTAGAAGTAGCAGGAAATAATACATCGAAAAATGGGAAATATCCGCAGTAAATGAAAAAGAAGGAGAGGCTGAAAATTAAATTTTTACAGTTATAATTTTTGTAAAAGTATCTTTGAAAGGAACTTCTGAAGATTTTGATAGAAATAGGAATAAAACGGCACTACTTATTTTACGAGAAAGTAAAGCCACTAAACTTGGAGTATTCCCATTTTCATCCACAATTCTGATTCCTAAAATTCTTTTGCCGGGAGTTTGACCTAGGATCCAATCCAAAAAGATACCGTAACAAAAAAACAAGGCTACAAAGACCAACCAAAATTCTTTTTCGTAATGATATGTTGGGGGATCGAAAAGGAAGGCGAATAAGATATGATTTAGAAAATATACCAGTATATAATCTATTAAAAAAGCGGCCCTTCTTTTGAGGAGAAGGACCTTTATATCCTGACGTGTTTTCTTGTCGCCCAAATTCGTGATAAGCTAAATAACTACTCTTTAATCACAAGCGTTTTTGACCATCTATCGTGCCATCCTGTTGGTTCAGAACCAAAAAATGAGAAGGGTTCAAAAGGAACGATACGCGCAAAAGATCTACCAATAATTTGTGACATGGTAGGTTTCTTTCCATCCTTGGATACTACACGTGTTTTCAATAAATATTTACCGATTGTTTTACCTGTAGTTCCTTCCATAACCACATAGTATACGGTGAAGATTAACAAGGATATCAACTGCCCTGTAAACACATTAACAGTCGTAGGTTCTTCAAATGGATTATCACTCATCACCACACCTATTACTTCAATCACTGTTTGTATAACAAATAAGAATAAAGCATCAATGATGTAGGTTCCAAAACGTACTCCAAGAGAAGCCTTATTTAATTGAGTTGCGCTCTGTTCTTGGTCCAACAATAGTTCTTCCATAAAAATTAAATAGTTAAGTAAGTTGTTCAATATTGAACACAATGAAAATAGTAATTTTTTAGACTTTTTAGCAAGGTGTCAAATTTTTGGTGGTTGAGCATAAGAGGAATTCAAGCGTGCAGAAAAAGATGCCACTTTAAAATAATTCCTAGAGAAAAACAAAAAGGCAAGTCCAACGAATTGAACTTGCCTTTGATATATCAGAAATTTTGCGTCTTATTTCTTCAATGAAGCAGAAAGGTATTCTCTGTTCATACGAGCAATGTTTTCAAGAGAGATTCCTTTTGGACACTCAACCTCACATGCTCCAGTATTTGTACAGTTACCAAATCCTTCATCATCCATAGCTTTCACCATGTTTAACACTCTGTCTTTCGCTTCAACTTTACCTTGTGGCAACAAAGCAAACTGAGAAACTTTAGCAGAAACGTACAACATTGCAGAAGCGTTCTTACATGAAGCAACACATGCTCCACATCCTATACACGTTGCCGCGTCGAATGCTTTGTCAGCATCATCTTTAGGAATTGGAATTGCGTTAGCATCTTGTGTATTACCAGAAGTGTTTACAGATACGAAACCACCCGCGTGTTGAATTCTATCAAATGCAGATCTATCTACCACCAAATCCTTGATTACAGGGAAAGCTTTCGCTCTAAATGGCTCAATGTAAATTGTATCTCCATCGTTGAATTTACGCATGTGTAACTGACACGTAGTTACACCTCTATCTGGTCCATGTGGTTCACCATTAATTTGTAATGAACACATTCCACAAATTCCTTCTCTACAGTCGTGGTCAAAAGCGATAGGCTCTTCACCTTTATCATTTAATTGTTGGTTTAATACATCCAACATTTCTAAGAATGACATATCTGGAGAAACATCGCTAATTTGGTAGCTCTGCATTCCACCTTTATCATTACTATTCTTTTGACGCCAAATTTTTAAATTAAGATTCATCTTTCTTAAGTTATTAGGGAAAAGGGAAAAGACGCTTGGCTCTCTTTCCTTTTCCTAATTATAAATTACTTGTAACTTCTCTCTTTTACTTCGATATCTTCGAACACTAGGTCTTCCTTGTGCATTACTGCATCTTTAGGCTCACCTTTGAACTCCCATGCTGCTGCATATTGGAATTCTGGTCTTCTCATTGCTTCACCTTCTTCAGTTTGGTATTCTTCTCTAAAGTGACCACCACAAGATTCCTCTCTTAGTAATGCATCTTTAGCGAACAATTCTCCTAACTCTAAGAAGTCAGCAACTCTACAAGCTTTAGCTAATTCTTCGTTGAATTCGTTAGCTCCACCTGGAACACGAACTTCTTTGTGGAATTCAGCTCTTAAAGCAGAAATCTCTTCGATTGCTTCTTTAAGTCCTTGCTCGTTACGGGCCATACCTACTTTGTTCCACATGATTTTACCTAACTTCTTGTGGAAGTAGTCAACCGATTGAGAACCGTTGTTGTTCACGAACTTATTGATTTGGTCTTCAACCGACTTCAATGCTTCGTCGAACTCTTTCGTTTCTGTAGAAATAGCTCCTGTTCTAATATCTTGAGATAAGTAGTCTCCAATTGTGTATGGTAATACGAAGTAACCATCAGCCAATCCTTGCATCAATGCAGATGCACCTAATCTGTTAGCACCGTGGTCAGAGAAGTTAGCCTCTCCAATTGCGTATAAACCTGGTACAGTTGTCATCAAGTTGTAATCTACCCATAATCCACCCATTGTGTAGTGAACTGCTGGATAAATCATCATAGGCGTTTCGTATGGGTTCTCATCAACGATTTTCTCATACATTTGGAATAAGTTTCCGTATTTCGCCTTAACTACTTCCTTACCTAATTTTGTTACTAATGCTTTATCGTTAACGTTCAAGTGCTTCACAGTTGCTTGCTCTTTTCCATAACGTTGAATAGCAGAAGAGAAGTCTAAGTAAACTGCCTCTCCAGTTGCATTCACTCCATAACCAGCATCACATCTTTCTTTCGCCGCTCTAGATGCAACGTCACGTGGTACTAAGTTACCGAATGCAGGGTATCTTCTTTCTAAGTAGTAATCTCTATCTTCTTCAGCAATTTGAGTTGGTTTTAATTTACCCGCTCTGATCGCTTCAACATCTTCCATTTTCTTAGGAACCCAAATTCTACCGTCGTTTCTTAACGACTCAGACATCAATGTCAATTTAGATTGGTGATCTCCAGAAACTGGGATACATGTTGGGTGAATTTGTGTGTAACAAGGGTTCGCGAAGAAAGCTCCTTTTTTGTGTGCTTTCCATGCCGCAGAAACGTTAGATCCCATTGCGTTTGTAGAAAGGAAGAATACGTTACCGTAACCACCTGTTCCTAAAACTACAGCGTGTGCTGAATGCTTTTCTAATTCTCCTGTAACCAAGTTACGTGCGATAATTCCTCTCGCTTTACCGTCAACAATAACTACATCCATCATTTCGTGACGGTTGTACATTTTCACTTTACCTCTACCGATCTGTCTGTTCAATGCAGAGTAAGCTCCTAATAATAACTGTTGACCTGTTTGACCTTTTGCGTAGAATGTACGAGATACCAATACCCCACCGAAAGAACGGTTATCTAATAACCCTCCGTAATCACGTGCGAATGGTACACCTTGTGCAACACACTGGTCAATAATATTTGCAGAAACCTCTGCTAATCTATATACGTTTGCTTCTCTAGAACGGTAGTCACCCCCTTTAACCGTATCGTAAAATAAACGGTACGTTGAGTCACCATCACCTTGGTAGTTTTTAGCGGCGTTAATACCTCCTTGCGCTGCAATAGAGTGCGCTCTACGTGGTGAATCTTGGAAAGCGAATGCTTTTACGTTATATCCTAACTCAGCCAAAGTAGCTGCTGCAGAACCACCAGCCAATCCAGTTCCAACAACGATAACGTCGATTAAACGCTTATTCGCTGGGTTTACCAAATTAATTTTGTTCTTGTAATCAGTCCATTTAGTTTTAATTGGACCCTTTGGTACTTTTGAATCTAATATTGCCATGATTAATGTCCTGTTTGAGTTAAGAAATGAAACAATGCGATGAAGATGAATCCTAAAGGAACGATGATAGCGAAAGCTGTTCCGAATTTCTTTCTTCCCGCGGCCATTTTACCGTCTATTCCAGTTGATTGGAATGCTGAGTTAAATCCGTGTAACAAGTGCATTGCCAATAAAACAAATGCGATACAATAGATTGCTACTCTCCATCCATCCACAAACTTGTGTTGTAACTCTTCGTAGTATCTAAATTCTCCAGCTGCATTTAAACCAGACATATCACCTTCAACAAACTTCGTTGTTACCTCTGGCAACCAAAAATCGTAAAAGTGCAATCCTAAGAAAGCCAAGATTACCAAACCAGAGATCAACATGTTTCTTGAGAACCAAGAAGCGTTTGCTGCTCCGTTGTACTTAGCATACTTTACTGATCTTGCCCCTTTGTTTCTTGCTTCTAAGATGAATCCCATCACAAAGTGGAATACAACAGCAAAAATCAACACAGGCTGCATTAAGTACTGAATCATAGGATTTGTTCCCATGAAGTGAGATGTTTCGTTAAACATTTCTGGACTTACTACAGACATCATATTTATGCTAAAATGCTGTAATAAGAATAACATTAGGAAGAATGCCGATAACGCCATGGCATATTTCCTTCCTAGAGACGAACTAAAAAATGAGTTACTCATAGTATTTGTAGTAATTTATAATCTAAACAAGGCAAATTTAACGATGTTCACCGAAAAAGGACAATTCTCAGCTTATTTAGAATGAGTTTAGTTAAATTGGCTACATTCGGAGAAAAATAAGGGGTTTAAAGTGAACAATTGCTGCACTCCATCTTTACGCCTTTCACCACTTCAAATTTCACCTCCCTAAATACCCACAATGAATACCCACAGATTAATTCGTTAATACTTTGTATTTTCAGGGCACTAATTCTTAACACTATGAATCAAAACGACCAACTTTACTATTGTAAACAATGTTTAAACCGCGGCTTTGACCCTAATCAAGGAGTGGTTTGTAACCTGACCAACGCAAAAGCTACCTTCGAAGAAGATTGTGAAAGCTTTAAAGTTGACCCGGCTATACAAAGAAGCAACACCGTCAATGATGCTCACATACAAGCAGAATATTCAAAAGATGCAATTGCGTATTTGCCACAAGCCATAAAGGATAAACTTTACAAAGAACAGAATTACAAGCTTGGCTTAATTGCTGGATTAACTGCGGCTCTAATCGGAGCAAGTGTTTGGGCGGGAATTGCCGTAGTTTCAGGATATAACTTAAGTATTGTAGCCATTGGTATAGGACTCTTCATAGGTTTTACCTTAAGATTCACCGGGAAAGGTATAGACGAAAAATTTGGATTTACCGGTGGGGCGCTTACCCTTTTCAGTATCCTATTGGGAGACTACTTATCCATCATCTTCACCATAACCAATGAATTTGATATTTCATTAACCGATGTAATTTTTGGAGGTAACTTCGGAGTTATTCTAGATATTTTCATTGAAAATTTAAGCTTATTATCGGTTATCTTTTGGTTCTTAGGTATAGCCGAAGGATATAAATTTGCCTTCCGCGTTATTCCGCATTACAAAATAGAAGAAATGATGAAGGAAAAAGCTCCAAAATCTGAAGAATTATTAGACACTGACACCTGATCAAAAGCTACTCAGAAAAGGTTCTTTTGAAAAAGTAACTTTGACACAGAAAATCACCCTTTCTTTTATTCCGTAAAAAATAGTTTTAGCTACTTTAGCAAGCGGAAAATTTAATGCAACGTGAAATATATAGGAGCCCTTTTTTTTAACCTTTGGAAATTGTACATCGGAGTGGTGTTTGCATTTTTCTTGCTGCTCTTTTATCCCCTCATGTTTTTGTTTATCAAGTTTAAACCTTGGCAACAACATGCATTTAAAATCAGTGTACTTTGGTCTTACTGCATGCGCATTTTTTGTTTTTACGCGGTAAGAGTGGAAGGTAAAAAAGACATCCCTGAAGGACCTTATATTATATGTGCTAATCACACTTCGTATCTCGACATTTTTTTAATGTACAGCATACTTCCTGAACACAAATTTTTATTCTTGGGAAAAAGTGAGATACTCTCCTACCCTTTGGTGAAGACCTTTTTTAAGAACTACAACATTCCTGTATTTAGAAAGGACAGGTTAAAAGCTGCCAAATCTTTTATTGAATGTAAAAAAGCGGTTGACAAAGGATGGAGCTTGGCCATATTCCCAGAGGGTGGCATTCCAGATGAGAACTTACCCCACATGATGGAGTTTAAAGAAGGTGCCTTCCAATTGGCGAAAAAGTGTAAA
>NZ_JAWWCF010000119.1:0-9228 GCF_033720595.1 Lishizhenia sp.
AAGAGAAAGCGCAAGCGTTTGATATTCAGCTTCTTGAAAAAAAAATCAATGAATGCTTTAAACATGTTAAATAACACTTACCAGAAGCCCCACTACCCACCGAATTGATTTGGATGAACAATCTCTTCGCTAAAGTTCATGCTTCTGATAGCGCTATTTCTGTTGGACTTGAGTTCTATTTAGGAGAAGACAACGAAATGATTAAAAACATTCCTACGGATAATCTTTACGCATGGCAACGTAGACGCATGGTGAAGAGCTATATTCCAAGAGATGTTGTACAGGCTTGGTTACAAGCGAATATTTTCAAAGTTCCAACCGGAAAGCTTATCGAGAACATCATACACGCAGGTAAGGTAATCTATTGTGTAGAAGCTGCCTTCCCAGAAGCTAAAGACGAAGACATCATGCGTTATACTACAGAAGAATTAAAATACGCTCGTGAACACGAAGGGATGTTCTGGAAATATTTAGTAGATCAGAAATTGTTGTTTGACAATACTGAAAGAGATAAGGCCAATTTATTGAATGAAGGTCCGTATACAGTTGGTCTTCCAGACGACTCTCCCGACAGAATGGGACAGTTTTTAGGATGGCAAATGGTAAAATCCTTCATGGATAAAAATGAAGATGTATCTTTGCCTCAATTATTAGAAATAGACTACAACAAGATTTTACAATCTTACGATACAAAATAATATGTCAGAAGATAAAATAGTAAAAACGTCGAGCATTAAAGTAGACGTTGGAACCAATGAGAACAACGTTCCTGTGCGTATGAAATGGAACGCTGAGGATGGAAATGTGATGGACAAAGAAGCAAGCGCAATGCTACTTTCTTTATGGGATCCGAAGGAAAAAAACACCATGAAAATTGATTTGTGGACCAAGGATATGTCCATCGAAGAAATGAAACAATTCTTCCACCAGACTTTATTGACAATGGCAGACACATTTGAGCGTGCAACAGGTGAAAACTTAATTACAGAAGATTTACGTGATTACTGTTACCACTTTGCACAAAAAATGGAAATCTTACCAGAATAGGTTATACATTATTTACCATAAAAAAAGGCTATCCAATTGGACAGCCTTTTTTTTATGTCTTTACTATCTATTAGATAGTCATGATATCTTTCTCTTTCAACGCTACTTTATCATCAATACGCGCCACGTACTGGTTAGTAATGGTTTGAATTTGATCTTCTGCTGATTTTGCTTCATCTTCAGAAAGTCCGTCATTTTTAAGATTCTTAATGAAATCCATTGCGTCTTTTCTATTGTTACGCACACCTACTTTAGCGTCTTCACCTTCAGCTTTTGCTTTTTTACAAAGATCTTTACGTCTTTCTTCTGTTAACGCAGGAACACTGATAATCAACATCTCTCCGTTATTTTGCGGTGCCAATCCTAAGTTCGCATTGATAATTCCTCTCGAACATTCGTCTAACATTGCTTTTTCCCAAGGTTGTACAGTAATGGTTCTTGCATCAATAGTACTTACGTTTGCTACCTGCGCCAATGGTGTTGGAGAACCGTAGTAATCTACCATTACACTTTGCAACATAGATGGATTTGCTTTACCTGCACGTATTTTCAATAATACGTTATCTAAATGTTCTATTGTTTTTTCGTTCGCACCTTTAAACTCATCGAACGCCATTTGTACTTCCTCAGTCATGTCTCAAATTGTTTTCACAAAAATAAGTAACAAATATAATTAATGTTTGCTTAGGATATGGTTCCCCTAAACTTTTTCGTTGATATAAAAGGAAATTGAACCCGCAAAAAAATTTAAGATAAGTTCATCTTTCTTTCACAGTATATAGCTGCAGAATTATTATTTTAAGACTATGGATAAAAGCAAAGCAAGAGTGGCCAGTAATGCCATCGGAAGATTATACATTACAATGCGACATTTAATGAACCGTGGTTTTTACAAACCCATGGGTGTTTCTGGGAAAACCCTGCGTGAAGCCTTGCTCGAACTCCAACCTGAAATTTATGGTGCCATCGCTGAGGATAAATTAGAAATTAACGGTTTGTTCTATGTGCTCGACCGTTTACCTGAAGGCATAGAAAATTGTAAATTCATCCATTTAACTTCTGACGAAGGCTATAAAGACACACACATTCCAGTAATCATTCCTCCTAAACGTAGAAGAAAATGTTACCTCTTAGACGAAGAACAAATCAATATTGAAATTACCCGCGGTAGATCTGATGTATACGATATACTCACCCACCTTACCTTTCTCTTTATAGAGTCGCATAAAATAGCGCACCATGTGCTAAGAGAAGATGAAAAGGACACTATACGCGAGTGGAAAAAACTAGAAGAAGCCCTGCAAAAGTCAGAATTGACTGAAGAGGAAATTGAACTCGCACTTATTCATACCTCTACCATTATAGGAAGAAGTTTTACAGAAACTAAAAATGTTTACCTCCAATTTGCCAATGAACATCATCCGCACCGCTTTCTTCATTTAATCTATGGTTTGGGAAAACTAGCTTTGGATGAAATCCAAAACAAAGACAAGCGTGTAATTACCTTTTCCAAAACTTTGAGACAACGCATAGGGCATCATATCTACGGAGATATCTGGGCAACGAAACTGAAACAAAAATTACAAGAGTTACAGCTATTAAACAGGCCTCTTCATATTATCTCTGCCAACATGCACAGTGTAATGAATTACCTCTATGGAAAGCAAAGCATGCAAACTGAAAATGCCATGGATTGTTTTCAGCAATTGAGTCAGACAGAAAACAAGGCAGACAGAAAAAAGGTTATGCGCTATGCAAAACAACACGGCTTACATTTTATCAAAGACGATACGGGAACCAATATAGATGTACAAATCATAGATCTTGCTCAAGTGAACCTTAACCATAGTTACTTAGAAAAATCAAAAGCAAGTAATGCCGTATTGTTGGTTATGGACTACGCCTTTGGTGAACAAGCATACGAAAGTATGGACGAATTGTTAAAACCTTTAAGACTTGAAAAAGAAGAAATCAAACTAAAAGTTGAATCCATTTCTATTATGGGTAAAGCAGGTATTTTAGAGGGAGACAAAGGAGATATAATGTTACCTACTGCTCATGTCTTTGAAGGTACGGCCGACAATTATCCTTTCCAAAACGAACTTCACCTTTCCGATTTTCAGCACGAAGATTTGAAGGTACAATGCGGTCCAATGATTACCGTGTTAGGAACCTCTTTACAAAACAAAGATGTATTAGAATATTTCAAAACTTCCACTTGGGGCATGATAGGTTTAGAAATGGAAGGCGCACACTATCAAAAGGCCATACAGAGCGCTTCTAAGATTCGAAAAAGTATTAGCGAGGGTGTTACAGTAAGATACGCTTATTACGCGTCAGATAACCCTCTAAAAACGGGCTCTACCCTTGCCTCTGGAGGATTGGGATTAACGGGTGTAAAACCAACTTATATCATTACTAAAAAAATACTGCAACAAATCTTGAGGTAAGACTTTCCTTATATTTAATTGGCAAACCGCCGGGCCATCCGTTCTAGGTACTTCACGCATGGCAAAGTATCACTAAATATTTTGTGCACTTCCGCTGGTCGTACCCCAACTTTTAAGTGCTGCTAAACCTTGCCCAAAGTAAGCTGCCACTTCTCCCCCTGTTTGAACATAAAAAAAGCCACTCAAAAAAGAGTGGCTCTATATACATTTGAACGAGAATTAATTCTTCATTCGCAATTCTTAATTCTTAATTCTTAATTAACAAGTGTTCCTACTTGATCACCTTCCACAACTTTTCTCAAGTTTCCAGGAGTGTTCATATCAAATACAACGATAGGAAGATCATTTTCCTTACATAAAGTAAAGGCTGTCATATCCATCACGTTTAATCCCTTCGCGTAAACATCGTCAAAACTAATGTTATCGAACTTTTCTGCATTTTCATCCTTCTCTGGATCAGCTGTGTAAATTCCATCTACACGAGTTCCTTTCAAGATTACATCTGCCTCAATTTCTATCGCTCTTAAAGAAGCTGCAGAATCTGTAGTAAAGAATGGGTTACCAGTTCCTGCTCCAAAGATTACAACTCTACCTTTTTCAAGGTGACGAACTGCTTTACGACGAATGTAAGGCTCTGCTATCTCTTTCATTTCAATAGCTGATTGTAAACGCGTCTTAATATCTTGTGCTTCTAAAGCAGATTGAAGCGCCATGGCATTGATCATAGTAGCTAACATTCCCATGTAGTCACCATGTGTTCTATCCATACCTCCTTGTTGCGCTTGAACTCCTCTAAAGATGTTACCACCACCAATTACTATGGCTACCTCAACACCTAGGTCTACGATTTCTTTAATTTGCGTTGCGTATTGCGTAATTCTATCGTTATCAATACCAAACTGCTTATCACCCATGAGTGCTTCACCACTCAATTTTAGAAGAATTCTTTTGTACTGCATCTATTCCTTTTGATTTGGACAAAAATACTTCTAAAATGTATGAAAAAACAAGCTTTTGTATAAAAAATAGCGGAGAGATTTCTGGTTGACGATTATCCGGGATGCGTCTCATACAATTTACCAGAAACAAAAAAGGCCATCCCTAGGGGACAGCCTTTTTTATATTTTGAATAGCTTTTTCTTAGCTTAAAGAGAAACGCTTGAATTCAGTAACAGTTAAGTCTTTATCGATAGACTGTAAGTACTGCTCTACTGATTGCTTGTTATCTTTAATAGAAGCTTGGCTCAACAAAGTGTTTTCTTTGAAGAATTTACCTAAACGACCTTGAGCAATTTTCTCAGCCATTTCAGCAGGCTTACCTTCTTGGATCGCCAAATCTTTACCAACTTCTAATTCTCTAGCAACAGTTTCAGCATCGATTCCATCTTTGTTTAACGCTAATGGATTCATTGCCGCAACTTGCATAGCAACTTGCTTACCAGCTTCTGCATTACCTTCTTTGTTCAAAGCAACTAAAGTAGCCAATTGGTTACCTGGGTGGTTGTAAGCTACAACCTCAGCAGCTTCAACCTTCGCGAAGTTAGATAAATCTAATTTCTCTCCGATTACACCAACTTGCTCAGTAATTTTCTCAGCAACTGTTAATTTATCATCGTATTTCAAAGCGTTCAATTCTTCAACTGAAGAAGCACCGTTTTCCATACCGATGTTTAAGATAGAAGTAACAAAGTTTCTGAAGTCATCATTCTTAGCAACGAAGTCAGTCTCACAGTTCAACTGTAACATGTAACCAACGTTTCCTTTAGACTCAGCGAAGATAACACCTTCTTTAGCTTCGTTTTCACCTCTCTTAGCAGCAACTTTTTGCCCTTTCTTACGAAGGATGTCGATTGCTTGTTCGAAATCTCCATTTGCTTCAGATAATGCCTTTTTACAGTCCATCATCCCAGCTCCTGTCTTATCTCTTAATTCTTTTACTTGTGCAGCTGTAATTGCCATGTGTAAAAAATTTTATTCAATTAGTATTTTATTCTTCTTCTTCTTTTGCTGCTGCAGCCTTTGGAGCTTCAGTTTTAGCAGTCTCCTTTTTTGGAGCCTCTTTCTTAGCAGCTTTTCTTTCTTCTAAACCTTCTTTGATAGAAGATGTAACAGCATCCATAATGATAGAGATAGATTTTGTTGCATCATCGTTAGATGGAATAGCGAAATCAACTGGACGTGGGTCTGAGTTAGTATCTACCATAGCAAATACTGGAATATTCAAACGCTTCGCCTCTTTCAACGCAATGTGCTCTTTCAATACATCAACGATGAAGATCGCTGCTGGCTGACGAGTCATATCTGCGATAGAACCAAAGTTCTTTTCTAATTTCTCTCTCTGACGTGTTTTGAATAGACGCTCTCTTTTAGAAAGTGTATCCCAAGTTCCATCTGTCTTCATTTTGTCGATAGATGTCATCTTACGAACTGACTTACGTGTTGTAGCGAAGTTAGTTAACATACCACCTGACCATCTTTCAGTAACGAATGGCATGTTCACTGTGCTAACTTTATCAGCGATAATTTCTTTCGCTTGCTTCTTAGTAGCAACGAATAAAATTTTCTTTCCTGACTTAGCAATTTGCTTCATTGCTGCACACGCTTGATCCAAGTGAGCAATTGTCTTATTTAAATCGATAATGTGGATACCTTTTTGCTCAGCAAAGATGTAAGGAGCCATCGCTGGATTCCACTTTCTTTTAAGGTGTCCAAAGTGTACACCTGCGTCTAATAAATCTTTAAATTCTACTTTTGACATTTTAATTTTCTTTATTGTTTACGTTCCTTTAGTATCAGGGCCTGAGGGTTTCTAATGAAAGAAAGGGTTCTCAAGAACTTAGATGCTAAACAAGCGCCAAAATATAATCTTCGATTAACGTTTCGAGAATTGGAATTTCTTACGAGCTTTCGGCTGACCTGGCTTCTTACGCTCAACCATTCTTGGGTCACGCGTCATTAAACCTTCAGCTTTCAATGCTGGCTTCATTTCCTCATCAATTTTTACAAGAGCTCTTGAGATACCTAAACGGATAGCTTCTGCTTGTCCATTTACTCCTCCACCTGCTACGTTGATTTTAACGTCATACTGTCCAACAGTTTCAGTTAATTCAAACGGCTGAACAATCTTAGATTGTAATACAGCTACTGGGAAAAACTCCTTGTAATCTCTATTGTTAACAGTAACATTTCCAGTTCCCTTAGTAAGGTAAACTCTAGCTACTGAAGTTTTTCTTCTTCCTAATGTGTTAATTACTTCCATTTTTCTTATTTGAATGATTCAAGATCAAAATTCGCTGGCTTCTGTGCTTCATGCTTGTGCTCAGCACCTTCAACCACGATTAAATTTCTGTACAACTGGCGACCTAATTTGTTCTTAGGTAACATTCCTTTAACAGCCATCTCTACCATACGGATAGGACGCTTAGCCATTAACTCTTCTGCAGTTAATGAACGCTGTCCACCTGGGTAGCCTGTGTGACGGATGTAAGTTTTGTCTGACCACTTGTTTCCTGAAAGTACGATTTTCTCTGCGTTAATAACGATTACGTTATCACCACAATCTGCGTGAGGAGTGAAGTTGGGCTTGTGTTTACCACGGATCAACTTCGCTACCTTACTTGCTAGACGACCTAAAGTCTGTCCCTCTGCATCTACTAACAACCACTTTTTATCAGCAGTTTCTTTGTTACCAGATACTGTTTTGTAACTTAATGTATCCACTCTTTTTTAATTTATTAAATAAGACAATTTCCCCATTCCATACTTGAAACGGGGCTGCAAAGATAGTACAAGTAAATTTTATTCACAAGTCCTCGGTGGAAAAGATTGATAAAGGATTGATTTATTGTTTATTTGCTCACTTGAGACTGAACAAAACTAAACAAAAAAGCGTCACCTCAAAGAGGTGACGCCCTAACTTTTTCAAAATAAGAATCCTTAGAACTTATAACCAATGCTTAGGCTCATCATTAAGTTATGGATCGTAATCGTTCCACTATCTACGAAAAGGTGGTGGAACCATAAATCTTGTCTAACACCAGCATTACTTTCATAGGATGTATATTCAGCCCTGTCGAAAAAATCAGTGTCTAAAGAAAAGCCAACTCTAAAATGTGATTTAAAAGTTTTACTAATGGTTGTACCTATGTTCGCTTTGAGCCAAGTATTACCTGAAGATAGATTTAACATAACATTTCCTGACGTTAGTGGATAGGAATTTTTGGAAGGGTAATGTTTTCCCGTTAATAAAACTCTTGGAGATATATCTATTCCTAATTTTTGGATAGAAATGTTTCTTGCCACCCCCCATTGAATCATTGATTTATTTACTGAAACGGTTTCTGTTGTAAGTGCTGGATTGTCACTTGAAGTAGTAGACAAATCGTGGTCATACCTAACACTTTTAAAATTCACTTGAAAAGCATGAGAATATTGCGCTAGCAAACTCCACTTTTTAGATTTGGAAATAGGCGTTTGAAAATAAATAGAGAGCCCCGTTTCATTCTGTTTATAGAAGTCTCCTCTTTCCGTTTTTCCAATTTTCTCACCTTTCGTTTTTTGAATGGGAGTCTGGAAGGGAGCTACAGACCAATACGTCCTAACACCAATCTCTTGGGCAGAAATGGAAAATGTAAAAGATAGTAGTGTGAAAATGATTAGTTTTTTCATGATATTAGGTTTTATGATAACAAGTTACACGAAAAATATTTTTCAGCCTTGCATTTTAACAAAAAAAGCGCCACCTCAAAGAGATGACGCTTCTGTATAATATATGACAAAGCTCAGTAAAAAACATTACCATAATGAATACCTTCAGTTTTATAACAATTCAATTTGAGAGAATACCAATTGGTCTTTCTTCATATAGTAGTATGTCACCTTATTACTATCATCACTTGGCAAAGCATCGAAATAGTAGATTCTTCCTAAATCACCTAAGGCATCCTCAGGTAATTCGTTCTCTAAATAATCTTTATCTGATGAAATGGTAGCGGCACATAAAGACAAAGAACTAAACATTCCTTTTCTTTGAATGAATACTAAGATCATTTCTCCATCTTTTTCAGTTACATATTTGAAGTTACTCATTTTATATGCTTCTAGTAAACCTCTAAGCTGGGTAACACTTGTTGCAACTCCTTCCACAACAATTTTGTTGGCTTTATTTTTTACCACTTGCACATTTTTAAGGGCAAGTCGTTCATCAATTTCTAAGATGACAAAAGATCCAAATCTAAACGCCGTATTAATCGTAAACGCCGTTCCTCCACCTGCTCCTATAGTTGCAGATCCTCCTACAGAAGGACTTAACTTTACAGTTTCTGTGATAATTTTAAAACCTTCACCAGATCTTACGACATCATTAATAATGAATTGAGGAGAATCTTTAATGTTGTCGTCGTTATTTTTTATGGTTGTTGAAATTTTCGGACTAATCTTTCTAGACCAGTTGTATTTAATATCCTTGACAACGTCACCTTTTTTATTGTAAGATTTCAAAAAGACACCATCTGGTCGAGCACCCTTATCAGAGTATTGACCAAAGAGTACAACATCTTCATTGAACACTTTAATTTTACCTGCAACGTTATAAATACCTACACCGTACATTTCATTAAAAACAGTCTGACCCTCATTGTCAATTTTCATCACAAACTGTTCGTAATTATCCTTTTTCATTCCTTTTCCTTGTAGGTAAGAAATAATTACATTGCCTTGCTCATCTGTGATT
>NZ_JAWWCF010000120.1:0-9143 GCF_033720595.1 Lishizhenia sp.
ATGATCTTCACCACCCGTCAAAACATCGTGTAAGAAAGAAGCTCCTATTCCAGCATTTACCAAGTACGTTCCTTCTTTCAGCTCACGTTCAAGTTGTCTATTATTGAGCAAACTATTTTCTGGTATAGTTTTCAAATAAGCTTTCTTGGCTCTTCTTCTATCGCCTTGTAACGTATACTCCAAGCCCAAACTAAAATAACTATAGGTTTGCGTGTAAGTTCCAAAAGTGGGTTCGTCAAAATTGTAAAATTCATAGGACCCTGATCTAAAAACATGATTCGAATAATTGTACCTTGCCTTTAGCAATAAACCAGGAACCTTTTTATGTTCATATCCTAATTCTACGAAGTATGAAGGAGCTATACTCGGCCCTTCTTCCCTACCAATTTCATTAAACCTAAAAATGTCGTAATCGGATCCATTTTGAAACCTGATACCATAGCCCCCTGTCCCTAGAAGATTCGAATGCCCTTCAGGTTTATCAAACCACAGCATGGCTCCAGCAGAAATATTTAAAGTACTATTCTCAAGTAAAGGAAGTCTATACTTAAAGTACAATTCTGGTACTATAGTAGGATTATTATCTCCAATCCTGAAGTTAATATCATCGAAGCTAAAGTTGTATTTCTCGCCATTGGGTTGATATACTTGATGATCCATATTTCCATCAATTTCGAGTCCCAAGTTCATACTAGGAAATACAAAATTCGCATTTACACCTATTTCAAAATTAGATTTTACGGGTAGAGCCCATCCTAAATAAAAATTAGGACTAACAGACGGTTTACTGCGCATAAAGTCATTCCCTGTATTTTCAAATTCTACAGGATTCATAAACATTGCATCTGTACCGAAATGGAACTTTAATTTTGAAGCTTGCTCTTGAGCATTTACTCCTTGGAACATTTGGAACAAAATAGCTCCAAACATCAATGATTTTTTAAGTGGTTTGTTCATTTTGATGAATTGATTATTCAAATAATTTTTAAATTAAATCGCCACAAAACTATACCTTTAATTCAATCCATTTAAGTTTTTGAAAATTTTAACATCTATTCGTTTAGTCTGAACAGAAATCTCATTAAAAACGTAGATCGACTTCCTTTTGAAACAGTTCTTCCCGTAAATACATTTTAACTTCCCTTTTTGTAGTAATAATAGTTCGTTTGTGAGTTTTTATACAGACCTATTTGATAGTGATAAGCAAAGTTTAAATACAATTTCTTTCCTAGTTTCAAATCCTTTGATAAACCTACATTAATTGTTGTGTAATTATTCTTTAGGTTCAGTGTATTGTATTGCACATACCAAACATTTCCTGTAGACACAGAATTCATGTTTACCTCATCTAATACAGCTGTTGTATCTCCAAGACTGTTATTTAAACTTCCAAAACTCAAACCGGCATTAATATTTAAATAATTGTAATTCTTGGGTCCTACAATGCTGTACCCTATACCCAAACTTATTTCATGTGCGCTTTGCTTCGCCATTCGACGTGTGGGTATAGCGGCTGACGAATTGGTAATCCAACCGCGGGTATACTTGTAAGTGCTGTACCTCCCAAACCACAACCAATGCTTCTTTAATGCTTTTTCAACCCCAAATTCCAATACCGGCGTAGCATTACCTCCAGATCTTATATCGTTCTTTTCCCCCAGCGTTCTATCGTGTAAACTTCCTATACCGAGACCTGCCTTTACCGCCCAGGTTCCCGGAACTATTTTCCTTTCCAATTGATTGTTGGATAATCCTGTTTCTTCATCAATTTTCCTCAGGTACTCAAACCTTTGTCTTATCTTTTTAAAAGGAACATTATAGCGCAGCCCCAAACTTAAATAAGAATAAGATTGTGTAAAACTACCCGAACTCGTATATCCAAGGTTTAAAAGCTTGTAACTTCCATAAACTCTGTCAAAATAACTATAGTTATATCGAACGTTAAAAGATAAATGTGGCCAAGAATTAGGATGATAATCTAATTGCCCAAATATTGAAGGAAAGAAGGGAGTGATATATTGGTGAGCATCTTGGGTTAAACTGTACAGTTGTTTTTCCTCTCCATTACCACTCGGTAAATACTTTTCCGCCAACTGTTCTCCCAAACTATTTCCCTCATTAAACCACAACATTAAGCCGCCACCTACTGCTAGGCTACCACCGGGTTTCAAGTCTATGATTCTCTGAACGTAGGCTTCTGGTGAAATTCGAATAACTTGGCCTGAGTAAATGTCCATTTCATCTTCTACGAGGTGAAGTGTCGTACCATTTTCATCCACAAAATTGTGCCCCTCCTTTAAATCGAGTTGATATCCCAATCTGAAATTTGGAACATAAAAATTCAAACGGAATCCAAATAAATTTCCTTTCTCTGAGAAGTGCGAATAACCTATATTGAAATTAGGCGCAGGAGAAACCGTACTTTTCATATGCATTATCCCTGAATTATTGAATTTAACAGGGGACATAAGCATAAGGTCTGATCCTAAAATGAAATTGTGTCGATTAAGCTGCCCAAATGCGCATAAAAAAAGGGATGAAACATTAACAAGTGCTATGACCAGTGTAACCTTCATCCCTCTATACATTTTGAATGTTTATTAAAACTTATATTTCAATCCTACCAAAAATTGTTGTTGCGTTCCGTCCATAAAGGAGCTCGTTGCATTACTCTGCTCATTTCCTACCGTATAGTAATCTATATTCGTTACAAAGAATTTTCGAAGACCAAATTGTGTATTATAAGCCAAACTTAAATACATACCCTTAAAAAGCTTAAAATCTTTAGATAACTGGAAACTTAGCGCAGAATACCAGTTGTGGTTTAAATCAAACGTGGCTTTATAACTATACAAATCTCCTTCCTGCTGATTACTCTGAGTTATCGTTAATCCTGAACTACCATTGGGTCCTTTCTGATCCATTACAAATCCATTTTCAAAACCAACTGCTACGTTAAAATAATTGTAGTTCTTAGGACCAATAACTCTATACCCTAATTGTATACCTATTTGTGAAGCCCAAAAAGCATTCCCTCCATCTCCAGAGAACGGACCAATATTATAACTGCGTTTGTCCCAAATCTCCAATACTGAAATTGCACCAGCAACAAAGAAATTTCTTCTTATTCCCTTTTCAATGTTGAGTCCATAATATTGTCCCACTAAACCTCCATTCTTAAAGTGATTTAAACCACCTTCCATCTTATTCAACATTCTAGCCCCCCCAGTATTCACACCTATAAATAAAGCGTTAGGAGCAATAAATCGTTGTTCTTGTTTAGGGGTTAAAACAATTTCCTCTTGCTTCTTTTGTCCTAAAGTAAAAGAACTAAATACGAGACTCGCCGCAATAAGAGTGATAAAGATTTTCATGGTATATTGATTTTAGTTGTGGTAAGAACGATTATTATGAATACTTATTGAAATCTATTCAACTTTTTTCCAAAGCTTAATCTTTCTATCATCGCCGGCAGAGATAAACTCCTCTGCATTTAGTTTGGAGAGTGAGTTCACCGTGTGGGTATGTCCTTTTGATTTGACATCTATTCTCTGTAGAATTTCAAGGCTTTCTGGTTCCCAAACTTTAACCGTTTTATCAAAACTAGCACTTACCAATACGTTGCCCATATCGATTAAATCGTACACAGCATAGTTATGTGCAGGCACTTCTTTGATCAGTTTTTCACTTTTCCAATCCCACAGTCTCAAATAAGCATCCTTTCCCCCAGTGTAGAGAATATCGTTCTTCACTAGGGCAACATTTGCTCCCATGCGGTGCGATTTCAGCGTTACGATTTCATTGTAGAAATTACATTCTAAAATACGCGTAGTACCATCTTGACAGGAGAGAATTACCAATTCACCTTCGTCTGCTAAAGTCATGGACCTTATTTTACCACAGTTTAAAGGTAGGATGAGTTTCAATGAAAAGTCCTCCGCACTCCATACAGAAAAATAGCCATCGGCATCTGTTGCGTAGAATTCTGACTTTTTAGAATTATAACACAATGAAAAAACTCCAGATTTATGCTGGGCGAGGTTTTTAATTTCTTGTTTTTGCTCTAAGTCAATAACATGTACATTACCCTTTGATGAACCGATTACCAAATGTTTATCTGCATTGATTAAACAAATACTGTACGCGGCATTATCTAGCTTTATGGCAAAGGCGTCTTGCTCACCACTTTCTACATTCCAACGCGCAATAAACTTGTCGGCACTTGTGGTAAAAAGAAAACCGGAGTCATCTACAATAGTGTCGTAGATGGCCCCGGCATGACCTGTTATTATCTTTTCTAAGCTAAAAATCATTCTTCTTCTTCAGAAGCTACTTGTTTTAAACGTGTAGCGTAATCCTCTGGTAAATATTCAAAGAAAGTATCACCTCTTAATCCTAAACGTAAACATTCTAAAGGAATCATTTCGTTGTGTGCAATATTTCCAAGGTTTACTTCAGCTCCAAATAATTTAACAAACCATACTTGTTGGTTTTTCTTTGGCGCTTCCCATAGAATATCTTCTGGTTTTACTTTGGCAATAATCTTGTTGATCAACATAGTGTGTGCTGTACCGTTTGGTCTAAAAACACCTACCGTACCACTTTCTCTACCTTCTGCAATCACCTTCCAAGAACCTGCTTCCAATTCTGTACTCATCATTTTAATCCACTTATTCGGTGAAATTAAAATTCCAGAATCTTTTGAACCAACTTCAGACAAAACAGTTCTGTCTTTCGCCATGCTGTGAATCAATTCACATTTTTTATCGTGAGGTATGATAATAGATCCATCAGAAATTTCTGCTAAATCTAAATCGTACTTGTCTAAAATTCTAAGGTAATCTTCGTGCATTCCACGTGCGTAAAATGCTTCAAATAATGTTCCTCCGAAGTAAGGACGTATGTTTGCCTCCTTATACAACTTTAACTTTTCTTCCAAGTCTGGAGTCACGAAAGAGGTTCCGAAACCAAATTTTACGATGTCTGTAAGATGACCTGACGCCTGTATAAAGTTTTCTACCTCGTTAATGCTCAACCCTTTGTCCATCATCATTGTTACACCTGCGTTCCTAGGCTTTGATGATCGTTCTGGTATAAAGGATAAATTAAAATTCATAAGTGTGTTTAATTTTCTATTCGGTCCCGAAAACCACTAATGTTTTTAGCTTCGGGATAATGCAAAAATAACTTTTTAGCCAAATCTGCATCCTTATTTATAAGATTATCTAATATTAGATATGCGTTGGTGTATTCTTGATTTTGGTAATAAGCGTAAACGCGTATTAAGTCAAGTTCTGGCATCTTCTGAAATCCTGGATTACTCTCATATATAGATTCTACCAAATAAGGAGCTTCTCCCGCTAAAAACTTCAAGTAATCCAAAGCAAGATCTTCGTTGGTATCATCCAACTTCACTCCTTTTTCATACATTTCCAATGCATCTTCGACGCGTTCATCTTTTTCAAAAACACCTGCTAGCACATGGTAAAACGATGCGTTATCTGGGGCCAATTCTATGGCTTTGCTCACCAATTTAATTGCTTCCTCTGTTCTTCCTTCCAAATCATTTACGATTCCCATTCCCAACCAAGCTTCTGGCAGATGTGGATTTAAAATCGCCGACCTATTGTAACAGTTCATGGCCAAATCTAATTCGCCCAAGTCCTCATGACATTCCCCCATATAACTTAAGATTAAGGCATCTTCACCTTCCATCTCTAAACACTTCTCAAAGCACTCTAAAGCTTTTCTGGGCTTACTATTGGAAAGAAATGCATTTCCTAAATTAAAGTAAGCGGGAGGAAAATCATCATTGATTAATATGCTATAATCATAGGCCCAAATTGCTTTTTCGAAATTATCTACTTTCAAATAAGCATTTGCCAAATTGTACCATGCCGTAAAACTGTAAGGGTTTTCGTCTATGTAATCTTTAAACGATTTAATGGCTTTCTTGTACTCTCCTAACTGATCGTAACAAAAAGCAATCTCATAAACCGCTACCTCGTTTTTCGGGTTTTCGGCAATGGCTCTTTTTAAAATATTTACGGATGATTTGTAATCTTTTATATTGTTATATTCCATGGCCAAATCAAGATAAATCTCATCTTTTTCCATGTCATCTGCCAACTCTAATGCTAAGTTGAAATAACGAATAGCATTTTTAGAATCTCTTAATTGACTAAAAGAACCAGCTTTGGTAAGTACTAATTCTAAATTCCTTGGATCCATTTTCTCCAAGTCATTTAAAATTTCCAAGGCTTCTTTTAATTCACCATTCGCAGAAAGAATTTGCGCCTTTCTTAACAAAAACATAGTATTGAACGGAAAGTGACTCAAGGCCATTTCCACTCCCCACTTTGCTTTTTTGTAGTTGCTCGAAATGATAAAATGATCAATCAAAGCCTCCAAACGATCTGAATCCATGAATCGAAAATCGTCTTTTCTATACATGGCGTTGAAGGCATTTAAGTCCTCATTGAATTCTCTTTCTGAAAAATATTCTTCCTCTTCCTCGTACATACCTCTCTAAAATTAATCAGAATTTAAGCCTGTTATACACCGTTAACTCTAGAGTTATAAACAGGAAATTAACAATCAGCCCACTAAACAGGAGCCACCATGTGCATCAATTCTGCACAAATTAACGCTCCCCAAGTTCCAAAGAAGTATCCTACTACAGCCATAATTACACCTACTGTTGTTAAAGCAGGGTGAAAGGCATTGGCCACTACGGGCGCAGAAGCTGCTCCTCCTATGTTTGCTTGACTTCCTACTGCTAAGAAGAAAAACGGAGCTCTTATTAATTTCGCTACCAGTATAAGTAAACCGGCGTGAACGGCAATCCAAATTAGTCCTACAAAGATAAGCAATGGTTTACTGAAAATAGCAGAAATATCTACCTTCATCCCTATCGTCGCTACCAAGACATATAAAAAGATAGATCCGAATTTAGAAGCACCAACTCCCTCGTATTGACGGGCCTTGGTAAAACTTAAAATCAATCCGTAAATTGTAGATAAAACAACCATCCAGAAGAACTGACTTCTAAATGTACTCCCTTTGTCAAGGATACCCTCGAAGAATGACGATAATACGTCTCCCAAGAAGTGAGCTATTCCCACACCAATAAACACAATTCCGAACATAACCATGTAGTCTTTTAATGTTGCTTTACGTTCCATCTCGGCATTCATTGTTTCCACTCTTACTACCAATTCATCAATGGCTTTGTTATCTGCTTTTAACCACTTATCAATTTTAGAACGTTTTCCAATACCAAATAAGATCACGGCCATCCAAATATTAGCGACTACTATATCCACAAGTACCATTCCCCCAAACAAGGTTTCTTTGTATTTGTAAACCTCCAACATCGCTGTTTGATTGGCTCCTCCACCTATCCAGCTTCCCGCAATGGTCGACAAACCTCTCCATGTCGCTTCGTTTCCTGTTCCTCCTACTGTTTCCGGAGAAATAAAAGAGAATATCCATACAGCAAAAACTCCACCTACGATTACTCCAACGGTTCCGGTAACAAACATGATGAAACTTTTTGGCCCTAAACGAACCAAACCTTTTAAGTCCATCGACAAAATCAACAAAATTAAACTGGCCGGCAATAGGTACCTGCTGGCCATGTGATATAACCCACTAAATTCTCCACTTATAATTCCCATACTACTCAAAGCAGCAGGCAACATGTAACACATGAAAAGGGCCGGGATAACGGTATAAAATTTCTTCCAGTACGTATTTCCAGAGTTAGAAGTGTAGAACACAAAAGCGAGAACTACCAGCAATAAACCAAAAACAACCTTATCGTTTTTTATCATCGGTTCATGCACCTCTTGTTCTAAAAAGGACATTTTGAAAGGAGTTGCACTGCTTTTTAAAGCTTGCACCTCCCCATTTATCATTGGATGAATAGCTATTGAAATGATACCGTTTGGACCAGGGTTTCTAAAAACTGCGTTCCCGAAATTGGCGAAATAACTGGTATCTTTATTAAAGACAACCTCTACAGAATCTGATTGAGCAAATAACCTTCTATCTTCGTCTGTAAAGTTCAAATAAAAATAGGCTTCTGCGGTAAATTCCATTCCACTAAATGAATAGTCCTTACTCTCAGAATTCGCTAATACTTCCGTTGGAATTTCATCACTCAATAAGAGCAAAGAATCATTTTCTACTACCACAAAGTTTTCAGTTTGTGACCAGAGGTTAACACTCAAGAATAGTGTAAGAAATGCTAATAAAATTTTCATAATCCTTCCAATTTGGAAGGCAATAATAGGAATAATAAAACAAAAGTGAGAATTATGCTTCGAAGTGGACTTTGATCTTAACATTAAATAAATGTACACCGTCTTCCAATTCTTCAAAAGAGTACTTCACGTAGTTGCTCGATTTTAGCACCATAGTAATGAGTCCTAATCCAGCACCACCAAGTTCTGACATAAAACCATTATTCAATATTTCTATGTAATGCTTTTTGATTTCATCATCATTCATGGATTTTAGTTCCGTCAATTTACCATCAATTATGTTGATACTTTCGTCATTCACCAAATTAGCAAACTGCATACACACTTCTTTCTGATTATTGGCGATAAACACATAGCCTAAACTTTCGTCATCATCCACAAAATCACTATGTTTTCTTATGTTCTGAAGTCCTTCAATTAAGATGCTAAAGACTCTTTTAATAATGCTTTTCTTTTGATTTTTCTCGCGAAGTTTTTGTTCAACGCTTTCTGGGATGCTGTTTACAATATCTTTAGAAAACTGTCCTGCATAGGCTACCAGAACGTTATAATTCTCACGCTGTAAACATTGTTCGGTATCTTCAAAATAGTTTTGAAGTTTCACCGCAGTTTTCTCTGTAACTCTAGCCATTTATTTGATGTAGTGTAGTAATGCTCTTTTACAATATAAGAGAATTTCGTAATATTTAACTCAATTCAATTGCCGTAAAAATTGAAAAATTTACTAAAATACACTTTAAAAATCAATTCAACTAATTAAGTAGTGGTTAAAGCGATTGTAAACCAATACTTTTAGCTACGTGTTAAACTTTTCTCAATATTGTTGAAAATTCTTGCCACCGCAGGGCATACTTCCGTATTTTTCAAAGTAAGATC
>NZ_JAWWCF010000121.1:0-9127 GCF_033720595.1 Lishizhenia sp.
AAAATGGTCAGGTTGCCAGAGAGGGTGTTTACGTATATCGTTTAAGTTTACGCGATGGAAATGGTATAGAAGTATTACGTCATGGACACCTTACTTTATTAAATGCCACAGGCCAATAATTTTTTGTCTAAACAAGCACAAAAAACTACAATTTTTAAGCTACTATTTCACCCCTCTAAATCTTCTTGCTATCTTTGATTAACTATGGACGAATTTGAATCTTATTATCCCCAAAAACCACATTTGGTAGAGAAGGAAAGTAGAGGGAATATGGCGTCAACCGTATTTTCCTTGTTGCTTTTCATCATTACTTTTGCGTGGATACTAGGCGGTGATTATAGCTTTATTTTCATGTTGGTGGCTGTTTTGGTGATTCATGAATTGGGTCATTTTACTCTCATGAAAATATTCAATTATAAAAATGTACGCATGCTCTTTGTTCCTTTAATGGGGGCTTTTGTACATGGGAAAAAGAAAATCTATTCTCAAAAAGAGAGGGCACTTGTTTTACTAGCGGGGCCGCTTCCTGGAATTCTGGTCGGTTTAGGGTGTTTATACTTTGGAGCCGATACAGAGATGAGCTGGCTGTTAGAAATAGGAGTGTTATTCTTGGTGCTGAATGTGTTGAATTTAATTCCACTAGATCCTTTAGATGGAGGACAGTTGCTTAAAAACATGTTTTTCGGAAAATTCGAATTGGTACAATTGATTTTTGCGCTTATATCTTCTCTTGCCGTAATTGTTGCGGGATGGATATGGCAAGAATGGATCATCGTTGGTTTTGGATTCTTCTTGGGAATACGTGTGAGAAACATCCAGAAGTTATACAACATTCGAAAAGATATGAAGGAGGAACATTTGGCCTATGTTTCTACTTATGAAGAATTAAGTAATAAAGATTTTGCCGGAATCAAGCAAATAGTAATGGAATATACTCCAGCGCTTAAGGTCTATGAAGAGCAAGCTCCTCAAGAGAAGTTTGACGCAATAATCGCCTCGCAAGTAAATGGAGTGCTCATAGCTCCGACCAAAAAAGATGCAAGTTTTCTTTTTAAATTGGTTGTTATGGCCATATGGGTAGCTTCTTTTGCGGCGAGTATTTACATGGTATTACACACGAATTTTTCTACAATTTTCAATGAATTATAAGATAGGAGAGAAGGTCACTTTTATGAGTGAAGCAGGTTATGCTATTATCCAATCCTTCAAAGATGCAAATACAGTTGTTATCCAAGATGAAACAGGGTTTAACAGAGATTATCCCATTTCTGAATTGGTGAAAATCCAAAGTGAAAATTACGCGGGTGGAGGCTATGCCGACAAGGATAACATAGAATACGAAGCAGAAATTAAGCATACCATCAAAGAACAACGCCTAGATTTCGACACTACAGACAAGCAACAAATTTGGGAGATAGATTTACACATGCACGAAATCGTGGATGATGAATCTGGTTTTGATGGTGGCGCTAAATTGAGAAAACAAGTACGTGAATTTAAAGCTTTCTACAAAAAAGCACGTAAGCACCATATACGAAAAATTGTAGCCATACATGGTGTAGGTGAGGGAATCTTGAAAAATGAAATCCGAACGTATTTAGATACACAAGAATTTTTAGAATATTACGATGCCGATTACCGTGAATACGGAAAAGGAGCAACAGCAGTTGAATTACAATATAAATAGTATGAAAAAGATAATCGTTTTAGGCGCATTGTTTAGCCTAGTCGCTTGTGGAGAAGCAAGCAAGAAAGAAGTAGTAGTAAAAGAGGAAGTTAAAATTGTTAATGGAGACACTACTATTACAAGAAAAACAGAAGCTGTTGATGCTGAAAAGACAGGTGAAGCGCAAAAAGAAGTGAATATCCGAATTGTTGGACCAAAAGAGTTTGAGCACATTGCGGCAGATGAAAATGGAAACATGATAGATGTTAGAACTGCTGGTGAGTTTGCGGAGGGTCATTTAGAAAATGCGAAGAACCTAGATATAACAAACGGAGACTTTCAAGCGGCTATGGAAACGATGGATAAATCAGAAACTGTAATGGTTTATTGTAAGTCGGGTGGTAGATCTGCGAGAGCGAGACAAATGCTAGAGGCTGCTGGTTTTGAAAATATCGTTGAAATGGAAGGTGGCTATATGAATTATTTGCGTGTTCAGGAAGCTAACTCTAATCAATAAGCATAGTAGTTCTTTCTACATTATTCTTAATTTTGCGGCATGTTAATGTTTCTCAATGGAGTGGCAGGCTCCGAAATATTCGTAATACTTTTATTTGTACTCATTTTCTTTGGGGCAAAGAGTATTCCTGGGTTGGCTAGAACCTTAGGTCGTGGATTCCGACAAATTAAAGACGCAAGTCAAGAAATCCAAGATGAAATTTCTAAATCAACGCAGAGCATGAAAAAGGACCTTAATTTAGAGGGACGTGCAAGAAATCTTCAGGATAATATTCAAAGGCCGTTAGATCAGATGGCGCAAGATATAGAGGAAGGTCTGGAAGGTGGAGTGGTTCATCGTAAACCTCCTCGCCAATACGTTGCTCCTCAAGCTCCAGAAAAGAAGGAGGACAGTAAGCCATTGGACCAAGCGCATAATAATCAGACAGAGAACAAGAATACACCAGAAGCATAATGTTAATAGACTTAGGAATACTCGTTGGAGGATTAATCGTACTTATTATTGGAGGAGAATTTTTAGTTAAAGGTGCTGTTGGTATAGCTTTTAAAGCACATTTATCTACCTTAGTTATTGGATTAACTGTTGTTTCTTTCGGAACCTCTGCACCTGAATTGTTGGTTTCCATTCAAGCTGCTTACAAAGGAGCTCCTGATATTGCCATCGGTAATGTAGTTGGATCTAACATCGCAAATATTTCCTTAGTTTTAGGTATTACAGTTATGGTCTATGGTTTAACCGTAGCACGCGATACTAAAATATATGATTGGCCTAAAATGTTTTTGAGTTCAATTCTCTTCTACATTTTTGCATACGATGGTATTATTGTATGGTTTGAAGGGATGATCATGTTAATTCTTCTGGTATTATACATCGCCTTTATTGTTACAAAATCACGTAAGCAAACCAAGAAAGAAATTGCAGAAAGTGACGAGGAAGAATTAGAAGCTCCATCCACTCTAGGGAAATCGTTTTTGTTTTTAGCCATTGGTTTGGTGGGACTTTACTTTGGTGCAACATGGTTACTTCAAGGGTCGGTATCTCTTGCTCAAGAAGCAGGTTTAAGTGAACGTGTAATTGGTATTACGATTATTGCCTTTGGAACTTCAGTTCCAGAATTAATCACCTGTGTTGTGGCTGCCTACAGAAAAGAAACAGCAATATCTATCGGGAACTTAATCGGTAGTAATATTTTTAACATCATGGCTGTAATAGGTATTACTGCAATTATTCATCCGATTAAAGTCAGTCAACCAGCTTTAGATTTTGATTTTATATGGATGATAGGTTTTGCATTATTGCTATTGCCTATGATATGGTTAGGGAAAAAAGTAGGTTTTTGGAAAGGACTCATTCTTTTTGGAACCTATGTCACCTATATCGTTTTATTACTCATAGATAATTCTGCTCACTAATTTATGCCCCTACTTAACTCCAAAAGAACCCTCATGCTTGCCTTATTGGCAACGGGGATGGCAGGTATAGTAGCGGAGTATATATTGGCTACTTTGGCCACTTACTTTTTAGGAGATTCCGTTTTTCAATGGACAATTATCTTATCCCTGATGCTCTTTTCCATGGGCTTGGGAAGTAGAATTAGTCGCTGGATTAAAACAAACTTAGAGGCTTGGTTTGTGGGGATAGAATTTACCCTTTCCATCCTAACATCACTATCCTCACTTTTCGTTTATTTGTTGATGCCGCATCTTTCTAATTTGGCACCTTCTATATACGTTTTGGCAATAATCATTGGGGCCCTGATTGGAATGGAAATCCCCTTGGTTACTAGGATAAATGCTAAGAATGCAGAGCTAAGAACCAACATTAGCGAGGTCATGGAGAAGGACTATTTTGGGTCTTTACTCGGTGGTTTATTTTTTGCTTTTATTGGAATTAAGTATCTAGGAATTACCTATACACCATTCATCGTGGGCGGTGTAAACCTCATTGTGGCTGTATTGGTTTTTTTCAAGTTTAAAAAGTACATCCTTGCAGGCTTGTTAAAGAAATTAAGTGTATTTGGTGTAGTTGTGGTGTTCGCAATTTTTGGTGGACTCTATTTTTCTGAACCAATTGTATTGTACGGAAATCAAAACTTATACACTGGAAAAGTTGTGTTTAGTGAGCAAACGCCTTATCAAAAAATTACCATTACCAAATGGCAAAAAGATTATTGGCTCTATTTAAATTCAGGGAAACAACTCAGTACATTTGATGAATGGATGTACCATGAACCCTTGGTGCATCCTGCAGTTCAATTGGCGGGTAAACCCAAACATGTTCTATTGATGGGGGCGGGTGATGGTTGTGCCATCCGAGAGTTATTAAAGTATCCTTTTATTGATAGTATCACCTTGGTAGATTTAGATCCAAGAATGATAGAAATTGGTCAAACTCAACCTATTTTAAGGAAAGTGAATCAAGATGCGTATCAATCTTCTAAAGTAAATGTAGTAGTAGGTGACGCTTTTAATTATCTGGAGAAAACACCAAAAGTTTACGATGTAATTATTGCAGATTTTCCAGATCCAAGAAGTGTTGATTTAAGTAGGTTGTACTCTAAAGAAATGTACAATTTAGTATATCATCGTCTTTCTCAACGCGGAGTTTTCATTACTCAAGCAGCAAGTCCATATTATACTACCAAGGCATTTCGCTGTATAGAAAAAACAATGGAAGCAGCTAATTTTCAGGTATTACCCTTACACAATCATATCTATACTTTTGGAGAGTGGGGGTGGATGATAGGTACTAAAAGTTTACCTTCTGCTTTCATGAAAGAAAAAATTGAAGCCATGGATTGGCAAAATATTTCTACCAAATTTTTAACACCATCCGCGAGTAAAATGATTACAAATTTTGGCGGTGACTTGGTTGATGTAGATACAAATGCATTGAAAATTAATAGTATATACAACCCTGTGCTATACAGGTATTACGGTGAAGGTAACTGGAGTTATTACTTTTAAATCCATCATCACCGCACAATAACCACCTTCTTTTCTCCGTTTTTTTATCATAATCCAAAATTATTCTGTAACCATTTTCTAATGGAGTATTATTAGTATGTAGAATCTGCAAGTTCTGCGTACTGCAAACCAGTTTGCAAAAGAAAGTAAACTATAAAACCAAAAGCGATGAGTATTAACCCAGTGTATCACCAAACAAGTTCTAAGTTAGACCAGGAACGCGTTTGGGTACAACGAGCTAAAAAGAACCCGGAGGATTTTGGGCCGTTGTATAGGAAATATCACGAGCAGATTTTTAGGTATGTGCACCAGAGAATGGATGACACCGAACAAGCATTCGATGTTACCTCTCAGGTGTTTTTAAAGGCCATAAAAAACATTCATAAATTCGAATTTAGAGGAGTTCCTTTTGGTTCTTGGCTCTACAGAATAGCGAAGAGTGAATTGTACCAGGCTTTTAGAGATAGAAAAGTGAAGAGAGCAGTAAATATTGAAACCTTACACATCACCGAAATCATTGAGGAAATGGATGAAGTGATTAATGATGAGAATCAAAAAAGACTGTTTAATGCCATAGCTCAACTCAAGGAAGAAGACGTTCAAATTCTTGAATTGAGGTATTTTGAAAAGAGACCCTACAGAGAGATTGGTGAAATTCTGGAGATTACAGAGAACAATGCCAAAGTAAAATCTTTTAGGGTTTTAGAAAAGTTGAAAAAAATAATTTTTAAAAACTAGCGGTCATGAATAACCGAAAAATGAATTTGGATAGGCCCAAGATTTCATCAGAAGAAATCAAAAGTAGACAGAATTTTGATCAGATCTTGGGCAACCTGAAAGCACTGCATAAACCCTTCTATAAAAAGACGTGGTTTTGGGGTACTACAGGTTTGGCCACCGTCGCCGTGGCAATTGGTTTGTCAACATTAATAACGAACGAAAATAATATAGATGAGAACAACACTACTTTAGCAGCAACAACAGCCTTAGCACCTTTGAATGTTACGGATGATCTAGAAGATACACCCTGTATTCAGACACCTGTAGACGGACAAGATGTTCCTTATGAAGAATATAAAGTTTATCCAGGTAGAGATACTACAATCACTACTGCAAATGGATCTACAATAAGCTTCAAGGCATCTACTTTGATGGCTGCAGATAGTGAAATTCCAGTAGAACTCAAGGTGAGATATTTTGCGGATAAGGCAAGTGCTTTTGTTGCTGGTATTCCTATGACCGTAGATGAAGGAGCTTTTGAATCGGCAGGTATGTTAGAGGTGCGTGGAACCCAAAACGGTAAAGAAGTTGCCATTAATCCAAAAGCGCCAATTGCAATAGATATGAAGATGTACAAACCAAGTGAAGGGTTTAACTTCTATTACCTCAATGAAGAAAATGGTGGTTGGGAAGATTCTGAATGCCTCTATGCAGATGCTAAACCAAGCCAACAAGAAAATGAGTTAGAAGGTGATTCTGAGCCAGATTATTCAAGTGTTTCTGACGATGTGTCGCCTCAACAAGAGCAGGTTATTGTAAAAAGAATAGCTGAGATAGATGTTGAGATTGAAGGGCTCAAGAAAGAAGAACCTCAACGTAAAGACTACAAGTTGGTTGAAAATCAAAATTTAGTATTTGATTTAGACTATGATGTGAATGAATTTCCTGAGTTAAGAAAATTACAAGGTGTTGGTTTCGAAGCACTACCAAACCAGAGACAATATAAAGATATTGTAAATGAAAATTGGGACAACGTCAAGTTAAAATTGATGGAGACTGGAGAGTATAAAATCACTTTCCTCAAAGGTAGAAAGTCAAATTACTTGATAGCACGTCCTGTACTTTCTGGTGTAGATGAAAAAGAAGCTGAGGAGTTGTTTAATCTTGTGATGAATGATGTTAAAGAGCGCAAAGAGGAATTGGTCTTAGAACGTAAGGCTTTGGAGGCTCGTCAAAAAGATTTGCAAGTGCAAATGAAAAAGTTGATAGAGGAGCAAAAAGCAAAGCAAATTAAAGATTTGAACCGAAAAAAAGAGTTGGAAAAGGTACAACAGAAGATGATTACAGCAAGTAGTGCTATCTATCAGGCCACAGCAAGTTTTAAAGCTTTTAATTGGGGTGTTTATAACTGTGATTCTCCAAGGAAGTTCCCTAATCCATCACCTCTTGCCTTTATTTACCATAAAGATGGAAAAAATGTTGAGGCAATTAAAGCCTTTGTATTTAGCTTTAATAAGGAAGCAAGATTTGAATATGGCTATCAGATGATTGGACTTCAAGCAATGAATAAAATAGGATTTCATAAAGGAAAGAATGTTATTTTCGTTCAAGATAAGTTTGGAGAAATGTCTTACGCCAGTTTTGATGAAAGTGAATTACCAAAGGAAGGATACCACAGATTTAATTTAACTACGATTGCGAATGCAGATTTTACAGCAGAAAATATTAAAGCTATTCTCGGTGAAAAGAGTTCTTCTAGGAATAACCTTGCTTTGCGTTAGTTCTTTCGGTTTTACACAAGAACGAGATAAGATTAAAGTTAAAAAGACCCCTACAGAAATAGATTTTCTACCACAAATAGCAGGTGTGTATGATGGTGAATTAGCCGTTGAGAAAATTTGTTTTGGAGGCGGGATTAAGAATAACCTGGGGTACCAGGTTTTTTCTTTTGATATCACATATGTAAAAGAGGGAGCTACGGTAACGGAGTCATACAGATCTAATCAAATACCTGATTCCGTCTGTGTACAGCTACAAATGTTTAATATCAACCAACGAATATTTTTTACAGCTATAAAAGCACTCGATCATAAAGGACGATTGATAACTTTGGACCCTTTAAGTTTAATTCCTATCAAAGAAGATGAATAAGTCGCTTTTAATATTGTTCTTTATTGGTTTAACGCTGCAATTGTCTGGGCAAGATAGTATTAAAATTAGATCTGGTAAGCCAAAACTCTACCAGGGCTCGTCACATGAAATTGCTGCTTGGTATTTGTATTTCGCCGAAGGTATGTACTACCTCACTAAACTTCCTAATAAGAAATCAAATGAGGCCAGTGAATGGTTCGAGAAAAGAAAAGATTCTCAGAATATCTACAAGGGAAAGATTTTTGAAGGAAAAAACACTACCCTGAGCCTCGCCAAAGAGAACAATAGTGCTGAGAAACTAAATTTTTATTTTCATAAATCTGAGGATGTAATTGTATTGATTTCAACGGTGGATGGAGTAAAATTTAGGTTTAGTGAAGTTTAGTTGATTATCTGAGATTCTGGAAGTATTTCTCTCGGATTTAAGATGTTGCGAATTCGGTTAAGGATATCTATATTTGTTAGACAAACAGATGAATAAACTACATGATACGTGTATCCATTTTTCTTTCTTTTCTACTAATAACTAGCCTAAGTTTTGGTCAGTTTGGTGGGTTTAGTGGTCGAAATTGGAAACGTAATACGCGAGAGTTTCGAATGGGCTTTGGAGCCACTGGGTTTTTGGGTGACTTAGGAGGAAGAGATCAAATTGGTACGGATTATTCACCGATAGATTTGGATTGGAAAGCTACTTCTATGGCTGCAATGTTGGGGTACAGATGGAGATTTGCACCACAATGGGCATTGACCTCAGATCTCAGCTTTGGAATGTTGCGCGGGAGTGATCAATACACTCAAGAAATTATCCGTAGCAGTAGAAATTTGCACTTTAGAGCCCCCGTTGTGCATTCGTCAAATCGTTTAGAATTTATCATTTATGCTTACGAAAAGTCAGGGAGAAGATACGACTTAAGCGTGCGTAAAGGGATGCACCATTACAATAATCAAATTTACCTTTTCGCTGGTGCAGGAGTGATGTTTTTTGTTCCTCAAGCTGATTTAGGATCGGGTTGGACCAATTTAAGACCGCTCAGCACAGAGGGACAAGGACTGCCGAATGGGGCAAAAAAATATAGCAACTTTACCGTTACTGTTCCTTTAGGATTT
>NZ_JAWWCF010000122.1:0-9103 GCF_033720595.1 Lishizhenia sp.
AGGGTTGAATCATTAACGAAGGAATCTCTAAAAACTTATCTGTACTGTGCGTTTTTATATCGTATTTGAAAGAATTATCGTGTCTAAGGTTTTCCAACTCAAGATAGTTCTCAAGAAGTTTTATCTCTTCACTTATTTTTACTTTCTCATCACTTGAATTTTCTAACACACTACGCATCAATGCAGAGAATTTTAAGAGATAATTAGCAGCATTTTTATTTTCATTGAAAAGAATGAAGCTGTAAATAGAATTCAATACATTAAATATGAAGTGTGGTTTCATCCTTGCATTTTGCATGCGTTGCTGATAGGATAACATTTCATTTTCTTTTTCCAGCTTTTTAATTTTACTTGAGTTCACCCCTTTAAGGATTAAAAAGACGACAAAACCAAGAAAGAAAAGTAATACACCAAAAAACCAAATAGAAGTATAAAAGGGTTCTCGAATACTGCCCTCTATCAAGACCATACTGTCACTCCAGGTATTATTACTCATAAAATACCTCAGATTTATTTTTAATCTTTTTTGTGGATTGGTAAGGGTGATTTGAGGGGATAGCACATTTATCCATTCACCGCCATTGATTTGATACTGGTATTTCTTATTGAACCAATTTTTCAAATCTTTTATTTGAAAACTAATACTCAATACCTTGGCATCCGTCGGTAATGAAATTAAGTTTTTGTAGTTGTCTCCGTCCACCCTTAAATTGGTTACTTCGGGTCTAATGTCTTCAGATATGTTGGTTTTACTCAGGTTGCGAATGTCATTGTAACTTATTTTATAAAACCCTTTTTCGGTAGCTATATAAAGGTTGCCATTAACTTCCTCCAGTTTATTGATTTTTAAATCAGTTAGTCCTTGGTTTTTGGAGATGCTTATACATCTATTTGTGAATTGGTCGTAAATTTCTAAGCCTTTAAAACATCCAATGTATAAGTAACGTCCGTTTTCTGAGCTTTGTAAAATATTTACTTTTTCATTATTTAAACCGTTTTTTCGATTTAAAAATGGCTTTGTTACTCCGTTTGAATATTGATAAATACCGAAGTTCTTGGTTGAGATCAATAACCTATCTTGAAAGTAAATTAAATCTGTAATTTCTTTATTTCCAAAGTCAAATAAAAGTTCTACAGAGTCCTTGAAAACACTGAATAGTTTATTTTTTGAGGTATAAAATAGTTTGTTTTCGGAGAAGGCGACCTGAGAAATGTATCGTATTAAATCGGGCCTGTACAGGAGGGTGTCCGTTTCACCTGTAAGGGTATTTATTCTTCCGATATAAGAGGATGCTATGTATAAATGATTGTCGTTTACATACACGTCTCTAGCAAAGGGTAGAAATTCTGTGTTCTGGGGATAAGAAGTTGAATTAAAGTAATCATCAATACGGTTTAGGTTGGTTACAAAAAGCTTTCTGTTTCTATAAATGATTTTGGAGTGATCTGAGGGAGAACTCGTGTTTTGAGCCATGTCGTAAAGCTCATTTTTAAAAGAAAGAAGGGTGTTTTCGTTGATAACAGCAAAATCTAAAACTTCATGTTCTATCTTATTACCGGTAAAATCGGTGAGATGATGGACCTTATATTCTGGCAGGTAGATTACTCCTTCTTCAAGCGTACTAAACCAAGTGTTTCCATCATTGTCTACATAGATAGAGCTCACATAGAGGTTATGGTTAATACTAGAGTTTTTAATTTCTATTAGTTTGTTGTTTTGATACTTTGCACGGTAAGTTCTGTTGTTTTTACCCACCCAGTATTCATTGGTGTTAGGTATTTGTTCAAGGGCAGTAACGTTAGCAGCTAATTCAGTAACCGAAGGCAAGGCAATTACTTTTCCTCCCAGTAATATTAAACCTTCTATGGTACCCTGTTGTGTGTTCTTTTTAAGGTTGCTTATGTCAGAAGGTTTGTGGTAGAAAAGAGAATCAATATAGTTGGGTTGATAGTTATTCGATGAATTGATTTGGAAATTAACTTTTCCATGTATAGGCCAACAGGAAAGCATAAAACTTTCTTCAACCTCATTGATTTCAAATTCTGTTTCACTGGTTGGATAGCTCTTGTAGTTCCCTTTTTTGTCTATTGTAAAAGCTCCCTTGAATGAATTACTGTAGTGGAGGGTGCTATCTTTTGTAAATGTGATACGTTTAAAGAGGTAGTCATCCAAGTCGATGAGTGTATCCAAAATTGCGTTATAACGGTAAGGATAAACACTATCATTTTGGATGTAGTAAAGTTGTTTCCTAATACTGAGTGCCCAAACTCTACCGAAGGGATCCTCGTAAGATTGAAAGATTACATTACTGGGTAATCCATTTTTGGTAGTAAATGAAGTGGCATTGAATCCGTCGTAACGTATAAGGCCCATATCGGTACATATCCAAAGATTGTCCTTGCTATCTTTCATGATGTGGTAAGACTCAGTACTATTGAGACCACATTGTTCGTTGATTTGATAACTGGCTTGGGCAAAGTTATTTTGTCCCCAATTTTTTAAAGGAGACAAGACCATTAATACTATTAATGCTAAAACCTTGCTGTATGTGTTGATAAGGGGTGACTTATTCATGTTGTTCTTCACCAAAAATAATATATAAATTAAGCTTCTGTACCGTCTTCTTTGTAGATTAGGTAATATAAATTCCAAACAAGTTTTCCCTTAGACTGTTTTCAGGTCTAATTTTAAAGAATTATTGGCCCGGAGTAAGGAAAGGTTTTTAATCTGTTCTTTGGTTATACCAATCGCATTTTTAAAAAGTAGTTCTGAAATGTTTTTTATTCCCAACGTAAACATAGGTGATTGTATAGCGCGAATTAATTTTTGTAAACAGGTAAGATGATTATTACTCTAGTCCAGTTCTCTTCGTTGATTAAGTAGAAGGCGAGTTCCTTGTTATTAAAAAGTATTTTAAAATTATTGATTCGATCTCTAGTGATGCCTACAGCGTGGTCAGAAGGGGAGTTGTTCCATTTAAATATTTGGTCTTTGGTCATCGAACCTTTATTGGCTATTTCAACTTTAACACTGTTCTTATCGTGATAACTAAACTGAATACGAATTACATTGTCGTGATTTGAAGTGCCGTGTAAAACTGCGTTTTCTACAATGGGTTGAATCAGCATGGAAGGTATAGAGGCTGTTTTTAATTCCATAGGAATATCGAGGTGAAATTGAAATTTATCTTCTTTACGTATAAGTTCTAATTCTAAGTAAGAATTTAAAAGTTCAATTTCTTTTGCAATGAGTATCTCATCGTTACCTGATTTTTCAAGAATGTTGCGCATCAGGTTAGAGAATTTAATTAAATAATTAGAGGCTTGCTTGGTTTCATTGAAGTGTATGTGACTGTTAATAGAGTTCAGTACATTGAAAATAAAATGGGGTTTAATTCGGGCATTGTTCAACCGCTGTTGATAAGACAGCAGGTTGTTTTGAATTTGTAATTTTTTCATTTTTCGCTGTACTCTGAAACGGACAATCAAAAGTATTACTGCTCCGAGTAAGATAAAGTAAAGCAATAAGGCATACCAAGCCTTATACCACGGAGGTGTAACCTGAATGCTTACTATTTCGAAGGGGGGGGACCAAGTAAAGGCGTTAATTTTATAACGTGCTTCTATATTGTATTTACCATTTAAATTGGTAATTGTAAAGGAAGGACTGTTGGTGGTAATCCATGTATTTGTGGAGTCTGTTCTAAATTGATATTGTTTATTGAACCAGTTGGAATAAGAATGCGTTTTTAATTTGATTTCGAAAAACTTTTCGGTAGAAGGAAGGATGAAATTTGTTTGTTGGTCTATATTGATTGAAATTGAATCAGAGGTCATTAAAGATGCGCCAAATACGGGAGGTGTGATGGGTGAAGTTTCCGACTCCGAAGCTAAATCATAGCTGTAGAGATTGCCCTTAATTCCAAAGTAAAGCATGTCTTTATCAATGTGTAAGCTGTTCACCTGGTTCGACGAAATTCCATGGTTTTTATCTATATGTTTGATGCAGTTTTCTGAATCTTTGTAGATAAATAAACCTGAATTTGAACCTATAAAGTACTCCTTTCTATCTTGAGAATATGCGAAGGTGTTGAATTCAACCTCTGGAAGTAAATGATTAATCTTATCTAATGGTTTAATCTCTAGTGTGTTTAAATCAAGGTAAAACAGACCTTTGTTTTTTTCAAGTATCAAGATTCTTTGATCACTCGTCCTGCTCATTTGTTGGACATTGAATTTACCTTGTAACTCTTTTACGAATTCATGTTTTTTCAGAATACTTATTTTTTCTAATCCGCTATGTAAAATAGTAGTTGAATCAATCAAAGCAATTTTCTTGGAATAGGAAAACGTACTGTGATCTAATGGAGTGAAAAAAGCTTCACTTTTCAAACTATCAAGAGTAATTGTATAAATCCTGTCAGAAGATGAAACAAAAATTTTAGATCCAGCTACTTTAAGATCTCTAGAAAAAGGAAGGATATGTGCATACGAATTTTTATAAGGAATTATTATACCTCCCTTTGATAAAACTAATTCATCACCAATTGTAAGGAAGTTGCAGAATTCTTCACCTCCAACAGTAGTGTGGTAACTCTTTTGTGAAACATTGAAAAGAGAGGAGTAACTCAATGCGTATAAGTCATTTTTAAAGGTGAATATTTTATTAATATTCTTGTCAGTAGTTGCATGAATATAGGATGATTTTCCAAGCTTAAAATCGGGGAAGTAGAATATCCCATTTTCTAATGTAGAAACCCAAATTGCACCACGATTATCAACGAGAATGGAGGTGATATACTCATTGGGAAGCATCAAAGGAGAAGTCCGTTGTACGTGATTTACCATGGTTTTACCACGATAAAAACCTTGTGGTGTTGCAATTAACACCTCCTTTTGATAAGGGGTGATGTAAACAACATCTTCCTCAGTTTCTAAAAAAGTGGTATCTCTTAAAAGTCGATTATAAATAATATGGAAGTTGGAACCTCCTATGATTTGATGTGTTTGATTTATTGAATTAATTCGTATGAAATAGGCCTTTTGATGGTATTTCTTAAAGTAAAAATCTAGTGCCAAACTGTCTTTATTTTTACCATGTCTATAGTTCTGTTTTAAAATATTGAAAGAGATTAAATGATGTTGTTCAATGGGGATTATTTCTATACCGTCCTTTTGTTTTAGGTTTGATATTTTACCGTCTTTTGTGATTTTTAAACATCCATTTCCATTGATGGAATAATATAGAATATCATTAGCATCCACATAAAGCTCTTTCCATATTCTAACTTTCCCATTTAAAATTTTTCGAAGGGTGTCGTTGTATTGATAAGTGTGGATTTCATCATCTTTGTAATAACATAAATCTGAAGATGAACCAATAAACCAAATTCGTTCAAATTGGTCTTCGTACATATCAAAAATGGTGGAGCTTGATAAACCATCTTTGCTGGTGAATAGTCGGGTAGAGCTCCCGTTGTATTGAACAACTCCAGCGTCGGTTAATATCCAAATGTTTCCCTTGGTGTCTTGTTTTATTTTATAAGTCTCTAAGCTGGGGACATTAAGGAGTTCGCTCACATTTAAACCTTGTACCTCAAAGTCGGATTGACCAAAGCTGAAAAGGCTTATAGAAAATAGGAGTAAAAGTGTTAGAATTCGCATATAATAAAAAAAGCACTAATCGCTAAATTAGTGCTTTTTCTGAGTTAATCAACTTCTTCGTAGTCTACATCTTCGGCCTCTTTTCGACCCTTGAATATGGAGACTTTTCCGATATTACGTTGTGTTTCTTCTTTCTCCCTGCGGTACGCTTCTTTTTGCTTGTTAAAGCGTTCTTGTTCACTGATGTTTCGTTTGGCATTCATTAGTTTACCAATGAAACGAACAATTACCAGAACAGCTATAATTATTAAAACTGTTCTTAGAAAATTGGCTGCAAAGAGTAAGAACAACATATTATCTTGATAAGTATAAGTTTCTTTCAGAGAATACTTTTCTAAAGAATGGGTCTTTCAAATCTTTGATAAATCTGATGGCCTCTCCTGTAGACTTCATCTCTGGTCCTAATTCTTTATTTACGTTAGGGAATTTGTTGAAAGAGAATACTGGTATCTTGATTGCGTATCCCTCTTTTCTAGGGTTGAAATCAAAATCAGTTACTTTCTTTTCTCCTAACATTACTTTCGCTGCGTAGTTTACATACGGCTCATCGTATGCTTTGGCGATGAATGGAACCGTTCTAGAAGCTCTTGGATTGGCCTCGATAACGTATACCATTTCGTCTTTAATCGCAAACTGTATGTTCATTAAACCTACTGTCTTCAACTCAACGGCGATTTTCTTCGTAATGTCTTCAATTTGTTGCATTACGAAATCTCCTAAGTTGTATGGAGGTAATACTGCGTAAGAGTCACCTGAGTGAATACCCGCTGGCTCTATGTGCTGCATAACACCAATGATGTGTACGTTTTCACCATCACAAATTGCATCAGCTTCTGCTTCAATTGCCCCTCCTAAGAAGTGGTCTAATAAGATTTGGTTTTCTGGCATATCTCTTAAGATATCTACCACGTGGTGTTCTAATTCCTCCTCGTTAATAACGATTTTCATTTTCTGACCACCCAATACGTATGATGGACGAACCAATAATGGGAAACCTAAATCTTTCGATAATTCTATCGCTTGTTCTGCGCTTTCAACAACTCCAAACTTAGGGTAAGGAATGTTGTTTTCTTTCAATAATTTAGAGAATCTACCTCTATCTTCGGCCAAGTCTAATGCATCGTAACTCGTTCCGAAAATTTTGATTCCGTAACGCTCTAATTTCTCTGCTAATTTCAAGGCTGTTTGACCACCTAGCTGAACGATTACACCTTCTGGCTTCTCGTGTTTGATGATGTCGTAAATGTGCTCCCAGAATACTGGCTCGAAGTATAATTTATCCGCTGTATCAAAGTCAGTAGAAACTGTCTCTGGGTTACAGTTGATCATAATCGTTTCGTATCCACATTCTTTGGCTGCCAATACTCCGTGTACACAAGAATAATCGAATTCGATACCTTGACCAATTCTGTTTGGTCCTGATCCTAATACAATCACTTTTTTCTTGTCAGATACTTCACTTTCGTTTTCGTATTCGAAAGTAGAGTAGTAGTATGGCGTTTGCGCTGGGAACTCAGCGGCACAAGTATCTACTAATTTGTAAACTCTCTTAATACCGTATTCTTCTCTTTTCTCGTGTACTTCAGATTCTAAACATCTTAATAAGTGACCTAATTGACGGTCAGCATATCCTTTTTGCTTAGCTTCGAATAACAAGTCTTTAGAGATGTTATCTACAGAGAATTTTTCAATCTTTCTTTCTAATTTGATTAATTCTTCAATCTGCTTCAAGAACCAAACATCAATCTTAGTTTTCTCAAAAATAGTTTTGAAAGGAATACCTAATTTGATGGCGTCGTAAACGTGGAATAATCTATTCCAGCTTGGGTGTGCTAATGAGTGAAGGATTTCATCTTGGTTGGTAACTTCTTTTCCGTCTGCCCCTAAACCGTTACGGTTAATTTCTAGTGACTGACAAGCTTTTTGCAATGCCTCTTGGAATGATCTACCGATTCCCATTACCTCACCAACTGACTTCATCTGTAATCCTAACTGGCGATCAGCACCAGGGAATTTGTTGAAGTTCCAACGTGGTATCTTAACGATAACGTAGTCTAATGTTGGTTCAAATAATGCAGAAGTAGTTTTTGTAATTTGGTTGTCTAGTTCATCCAATGTGTATCCAATCGCCAACTTAGAAGCAATCTTTGCAATAGGGTAACCTGTTGCTTTAGATGCCAATGCAGAAGAACGAGATACACGTGGGTTAATTTCAATAGCAATGATATCTTCTTTCTCGTCTGGAGAAACGGCGAACTGAACGTTACATCCTCCGGCAAAGTTACCGATAGAACGCATCATTTTAATAGCCATGTCTCTCATACGTTGGAAAGTTGTATCAGATAATGTCATTGCTGGAGCTACTGTAATTGAGTCTCCTGTGTGAATCCCCATAGGGTCGAAGTTCTCAATAGAACAGATAATTACAACGTTGTCGTTCTTATCTCTCAATAACTCTAATTCGTATTCTTTCCAACCTAATAAGGCTTTATCTATCATCACCTCGTGAATCGGAGAGGCGTGTAAACCTTTATTTAAGTTGTCGTCGAAGTCTTTTTCATCGTGAACGATAGCTGCCCCCGCTCCTCCTAAAGTATAAGATGCTCTAATACAAACAGGAAGTCCGTATTCTTGCATTACACTTTTACCTTCTAAGAAAGATTTTGCAGTTGTTTGGGGAGCCATAGGAACATCAATCTCCTCCATTAAGTTTCTGAATGCCTCACGGTTTTCTGTAATCTCAATCGCGTTGATGTCAACTCCGATGATATCTACTCCGTGCTCTTCCCAGATACCCATTTCATCACATTTGATGGCAAGGTTCAATGCTGTTTGTCCTCCCATTGTAGGTAGAACTGCATCGATTTTGTGTTCCGCTAAAATTTCAAGAATGCTCTCTGGCTCCAAAGGTTTTAGATAAACGTTGTCTGCAACAACTTTATCTGTCATAATTGTAGCAGGGTTCGAGTTAATCAAAGTAACTTCGATTCCTTCTTCTCTTAAGGAACGTGCTGCTTGAGATCCTGAGTAATCGAACTCACATGCTTGACCGATAACAATTGGGCCACTACCGATAATTAATATCGATTTAATGCTTTCATTTCTAGGCATTCTGAACTAATTTTTTTTTGTTTCCAAAAATGTTAAACCAAATTGGGGGCAAATTTAGCACCTTTTATCCTGTTTAAAAAGTTTATTGGAGATAGTTTTCAAGAAAGCGTTGTTTTTAATTGTAATTCCTTGGGGGACAACCTTAGAGCGACTTTTATTTTTTCTTGGAAACCCCATCTTACTGTGCGTTTCCGAACAGGGATTGTTCGTTTTCGAACAGCTGTTATAGGGGGTTGAATCTTGTAGGTGTTGTTTATCAAGTGGTTAGGTTTTTGGCACAATACTTAATTGTCGTAATTGAAATATTAATAATCTGTGGATATAAAAT
>NZ_JAWWCF010000123.1:0-8972 GCF_033720595.1 Lishizhenia sp.
ACTATCATTTTTAAGCATGAAAAAAGGGTCATTCATTGAACGACCCTTACTATTTTTTTAGTAGAAACTAATTACTCTTCTTCTTGAGAAACTTCTTCTGTTGTTCCTTCTACCGGTGCTGTTAAACCAGCTTTGTGCAATAAGTTGTACCACTGAAACAATTTCTTGATATCTGATGGATAAACTCTTTCTTTATCATAATCCGGTAAAACTTCCTCTAAAAAGCTTTCTAATTTTGATAAAGACTCTTTGTGAGATAAAACCTGCTCTTCTGCAACTTTCTCTCTGAATTTGATGTAAACCTCTCTTAAAGGAACATCTTCTTCATACGTGTAAATAGAAATATCTTCTAATGCTGAAATTCTATCTGTAGCGTATGCTGGAATTCTTTTGTTATCGTTTAAAGCTTCAACAATAATGTTATTCTTTCCTTGTCCTACAACTTTGTATAGTCCCGGACGACCTGATATTGATATTACTCCTTTGAGATTCATATTAAAGTTTGTTCAATTTTTTAAGGATTCAAAAATAATAAGTTAATGCCATATTAACTATTCTCGAATAACTTTAATTGTATACGTTTTATTGTTTAAAACTATCTTACATAAATAAATTCCCTTTGCAAGTTCCGCCAAATCTACCTGAGTACTCCCTTGCGCATTACTTTGAAAATGCAAGACCTTTGCCCCAGTAAGCGTGGTTATTTCACCCGTAAAGTTCTCTTGATTCATATGCTCAATAAACACAATTCCAGAAGTTGGGTTTGGGTAAACTTTAAATTCTTTTTCTTCTGCATCTTGAATTCCTAAATAATATCTAACACTATCTGAATACGCCCAACATCCATCATCACTTAAAGTTCCCATGATATAGGTTCCTTCTGAATTGATGACCAAGTTTTGATTCGTTTCTCCAGGAATTGCATTTCCATTTAAGAACCATTGGTAATTATTAGAAGGTGTTGAGGATAATACATTACCATTTAAAGTAATAAAAGGAGTTGGAGGCATAGTACCCACCGTTAAGCCTATAGTATCGCTTAAACCTTCACACCCACGTTCATCCATCACATAGGTAGCCCAAACACTGTCTTGCTGTTGCGTAACCGTAAGGGTTAAATTGTTTGAATTATCATACCATTCCACTTCTATCGGATTCCCGTCTGGATATACAAGCGCAATTCCATCACATACCACTGTGTCTCCTAACAAATCTGCCTCAAAATAGGTACTTGCTGTTGCATCCAAAGCATTTACAATTCCATATCCAAATCCATTATTTGGCAAACTTCCCATAAAACTTTCTTCTCGTGCCGTGTTTTGTATAGCAGCTATAAATTCTTCTGTTGATAATAAATTACACTTTTCTAACATCAATGCACCAATTCCAGCAACCGTTGGAGATGCCATTGAAGTTCCTCCATTTCGTGCATGGTAGCCTCCACTATCGAGTAAAGGGTAATAACCAACATTATTTCTTAACCATTCAGGCGCCGCACCTAAGGTAACATTTCCCGTTGCGGCAATATTTGGCTTCACTACATCTAAACGAGAAGGACCCTTACTTGATGTTGAAGAAAGCTCTCCAGGATAAGCTCCTGGCGCCGCATTGTAGGTGTTGTAATTTTTATCTATGTGATGTGTTCTACATAATGTATTGGCTACAGAAACTATTTTTTCTGAACAGTTCCAGGAAGAAACTATCGATTGATTAGCATCTGGCAATACATAGTTTACGATTGCGGGCATCACTGATGAAGCTGGTAAATTTTCAACAATTGTGCTCAATCCAAAACTTGCTGTACTCCATAAATCGTATTGACCAGACCCTTTGGTCATAAACCTAAAATTATAAGATGTTGAATCTACCTGATTAAAGTATCCTTGTATATGAAAAGCTCCTCCTACGATTTCTGTATAGGTTATTATCGTAGCAATTCTATCTCCATTACTATTATAAATTGTATCGTTTTTAGGTGTACCTACATTGGTTAAGGCTTGTCTAAAGGCTGTTCCTCCTGCATAAGTATAATTAGGTCTGTCTGCTCCATATGCATAGCTATAGGTAGCTTGCGCAGTATCTGACCATAAATCAAACAATATCGTATTCGCTCCTCCTGCACCATTAGGATTAGATTTTAACCAAATGAAAGATGTATCTGCTGTTGGGAAATTTCTTACGTGATAATTCCCAAGTGCTCCAGAGTTACCTGCTGCACCAACAATAAGTCTCCCTCTTTTTTCATCCAGTAATTGCTCCATCATTTCAGAAGCCGGATCGTTTCCATCATGTGATCCTATGTAAGAACCTACACTTAAATTTACAACTGCTGGTCTTCCTAGTGAATCTGCCACCTTAAAAACATAATCACAAGCGTCTGCTACGGAAAGCGTCCAGTTTGGCAATGAAAAATTAGTTTCTATGAAGATGATTTTAGTATCAGGTGCCATTCCCATATTGGTCCCGTTAGCATTTCCATTTCCACAACCTATACCTGTAACCGTTGTACCATGGGCTGAGCTTTCTTCTGTGTAAGGACAGGTCCCATCATTTATACTAGCACTATCACATATCTGTCCATAACCATAAGCAGCAGGAGTGTTGGGTCCATTCCCAGCACCTTGATCCCAGTAGCGTATCACTCTGTTATTACCATTGTCATCAATAAAATCTGGATGTGTATAATCTAACCCCTGATCTACAAAACCAATAATGACACCCTCCCCTGTATAACCTGCAGGCAACGGTGCACTGCCTTGATGTACTTGATCTACAAACAAGAGCGCTCGCGCAGTATCATCCAAAGCAGTTGGGTTAGAAAACTCAAGGTAAAAATCACTTAAACCTCCTGATGTATATCCTTCATTTACAAAATTGGGAGTTGCACTAAACAGGATATAATCCTTTGTAATGCTTTTAACTTGTACACCTTTTCTGTGTAAATAGTTTAAATTATCATAAGTATAGGGAACAGAAAATGGAATTATCTCCTGTGCATACTTATCTAAAACATTGTCCCAATTCAATTTAGGAGATTGACCTAATGTTGTGAGCGTTATCAATAGAAAACAAAACATTAGGATTTTTCGCGCGTGTACCATTTATAGCAATTTTTAACCTTAGAACGTAAATTTAAAGGAAAAGGTGTAAAAAATGGAGTGAGATTAAAATAAAAATGGAATATTTGTAACTCGAAAATTATCATCAAAAGACTATGAAAAGAAGATTTTTAAGAATAATCTTACCGGCATTCGCAGTAACTTACTTTAGTGCTGCTTACGCACAGTTGAATGAAAAGCCTTCAACAGAAGTAATCAAAAACTGGTACAACGGTGAAGCAGGAATGAACACTGAAGCTGCCTACAAAAAAGTGAAGAAGAAAGAATCTTCTGAAGTTGTAGTTGCAGTTATTGATAGTGGTATTGATATTGACCACGAAGATTTACAAGGACAAATCTGGGTAAACACTGATGAAATTCCAGGAAACGGAATTGATGACGATAACAACGGTTACATCGATGATATCCACGGATGGAACTTCCTTGGAAACGCTGATGGAACTAACCAAAACGATACGCGTTTAGAGTTAACAAGACTTTACGCACAATTAAACCCAAGATTCGCTAGTGTTGTAGAGGCAGATGTTGCTCCTGCAGATATGGAGGACTACAAATTGTACCTTGAAGTTAAAGCTGAATACGAAGCTACTAGAAACAGATACGAGTCTATCGTAGCGCGTTACAAAATGTTAGCAGAAGAAACTATTCCTGCATCATTGGCTGCTGCAGAAAAAGCTTTAGGAGCAGATTACACATTAGAACAATTAAATGCTTGGGAGCCTACAGACAAAGAAGGACAAAAACATAAAAGCATTGCATTAGAAGTTAAGCAAGGAAACTTGTCAGCTGAAATGTTAATGGGATACGTTGAAAGCTTACAAGGAAGATTAGATTGTAACTACAACGCTTACTGTGATGATAGATCTATCATTGGAGACAACCCTTACGACATCTTAGATGTGAACTACGGTAACAACGACGTTGAAGGACCAGATGCATTACACGGTACACACGTAGGTGGTATTATTGGTGCTGTTCGTGGAAACGGAAAAGGTGGTGACGGTGTTGCTGAAAATGTTAAATTAATGTCATTAAGAGCCGTTCCTAACGGAGATGAGCACGATAAGGATATCGCTTTAGCAATTCGTTATGCAGTAGATAACGGAGCACAAATCATTAACGGTTCTTTCGGTAAGAACTACTCTCCAAACGGAAGATGGGTATACGATGCTATCAAGTACGCAGAATCTAAAGGAGTACTGTTTGTTCATGCTGCTGGAAATGATAACAAAAATGTAGATGTAGAACCAAATTACCCTACTTCTCATTACCCTTTCCAAACAGAAGATTTCACACACTACTTAACAATTGGAGCAAGTACGCGTTATTTATCAACGAAAGAAAAAGACAGTATCACTGTTCCTTCTCAATTGGCTGCAAGTTTCTCTAACTACGGACAAACAAACGTAGACGTGTTTGCACCAGGTTTAGAAATTTACAATACCGTTCAAGGAGATACTACTTACTTGGCAATTCAAGGAACATCAATGGCCTCTCCAATGGTAGCAGGTGCAGCGGCTTTCTTAAAAAGCTACTTCCCTGAATTAACGATGTTACAAATCAAAAACATCTTGTTAGAAACAGCTAAAACTTACGAAGATTTAGAGGTTATCAAACCAGGTGCTTCTACAAGAGATTTAAACAACATCGAAACAATTGCTTTCTCTAAGTTATCTGTAACTGGTGGAACAATTGATTTATTGGAAGCTACGAAAGCAGCCAAAAAATTGGTAAAAGAACTAGAGAAAGAGAAAAAATAAATTCTGAACACTCAGTTTTAAAATAGTAAAAGGGATGCACAATATGTGTATCCCTTTTTTAGTTTATAGATTTGGCTAAATTTGGAGAACTATTTGCTTACATAGAATTATGAGGATTATATTTTTACTAACGTTCGTACTTTCATTCAACACCTTAAACGCACAAGGGCTCTTCCCTTTCCTAGATAACATTGGCTATCTCCGTGCTTTTGAAAATGGACGCAGTAAGCAACTCGACTACCTTCCTCCTACCGAGTATAAGTACAATCAAAACCTTATCGTTTTCAGAGATCACAAACGCGACCTTTTTGTTTACGATGGTGAAAAAAAGCACTTTTTAAACAACACAGCTGTTCGCTATGAACTAGGTTTGAACTCTGTTACCTGGAACATAGGTCCTATTCTATTTCACTGGGAAAACGGATACAAGAAAACCTTAAGTAATTTCGCCGATTATTACGCCGTAAGCGATTCGCTTGTTGTATTTATAGATTCTCGTGACAACTCAATAAAAGCACATTACAACGATAGCATTTATTTAGTCACTTATAGTTTAGAAGAGTTAACCCTTCCTACCAATATAGGTCCTACTACCTTTGGATTCAAAGGTCCAGGTGAAGTACAGTATATATTTGACAGAGGGAAAATTACAGAAATAGGAAGTTCTCAATTTAGTTTTTCTTACGCTTCAGGATACGGGTTTAGCGTGTTTAACGACCCTATCAATCAAAGTTTTGCTTTGTATGAAAACGGAGAGATATTCAACATAGAATCCGTTCAAATACCTTCTTACAAGGCGGGAAATAATTTTGCAGTATACTTAGATCAAAACCGAAACCTCATGTATTATGAGGCTGGTGAACTTAAAAAAATAAGTAATTATTCTCCTGACTTCTATGAAGTGAAAGACAGTGTAGTGGTTTGGGGTGAAACCAATTTATTCTTCATGTACGACGGAAGCGAGGTTACCCAAATTTCCAATTACATTCCTGAAGAGTATAAAATATCAAATAAAACCGTGGCTTTTAGAAATGTTATGGGAGGGGTTTCTGTATGTAATTATGGTACAACCAAAGAAATCACGAAGGTATTTAAAGCTGAATTTGATGTTAATGCCAACATTGTAAGAGTTGAAACCAGCAAAGGAAACTTCCTCTTCTATCAAAATGGCGAATCCTTTAATTATTAACTTCAAAAAGTTCTGGAAACAAAAATGTATCGCGCTCATCGATAAATAACCAGTTCTTCTGCCCTTCTTTCTTAACAGCGTAGAAATAGTGTTGATGATCTTCTTTTTTATATTGATAACGGATACAGAGCGATTGATCAGCGTCCCAAGACTTATCTTTTACATAATTGAAAATGCTGTATTTCTCTAAGTCGAAATACTTTTGTACCGTATCCTTTCCTTGGTCAGAATAGTGCTTCACAACTCTAGGGTGAGAAAGTCCCAATTTAATCAATACTTGGTTCTCATTCACCGCATCTACATAATCACCCACTGCTTTAGAAAGCACAAGTTCTTCTTGCGTGGATAATCCACAAGCAAGTAAAAAAAACATTAAACTAGATACTAAAACTCTTTTCATCCTAAAAAAATAAATGCTGTGCGGTTCTGTAGGTATTGGCATGTGCTTCAATGATGTATTTAAGTTGAGGGGAATACCCTCCTCCCATAGAACAAACAATTGGCAAAGCATTGGATTTGGCCATTTCAAAGACCAACTCATCTCTGCGCTTACACCCCTCAATACTCACACCTAATCTTCCTAATTTATCTGTTTTTAAGATATCTACACCACATTGATAAAATAAAAAATCAGGTTCCACTTGTGCCATCAATTCATCCAAATGCTTTTCTACCAGGTATAAATACTCTTTATCTCCTATACCATCCTCAACGCCTATATCTAAATCAGACACTTCCTTTTTTAAAGGATAATTGTGTTTTCCATGGACTGAAAAGGTAAAAACCTCAGGAGTGTTTTCGAATATTTCGGCAGTTCCATTTCCCTGATGGACATCTAAATCTATAATCAGCACTTTTTTAGCCAATCCATTGTCTATTGCCCACCTAGCAGCGATGGCTTGATCATTCAGCAAGCAAAAGCCTTCACCTTTGTTGCTAAACGCATGATGTGTACCACCTGCTATATTCATGGCTACACCATGCTCTAAAGCATAATTCACACATTGACGAGTACCTTCCATGATTTTGAATTCTCTTTCAATCAAAGCTGCATTGTGCGGAAACCCTGTAACCCGTTGTTCTCTTTTTGTCAATTCCAGAGCCCTTAATCGCTTCACATAATCTGCATCGTGCACAGCCAAAACGGTTGCTAGATCTATCTCTTCGGTTTTAAAAAAGTTCTCCTCTTCTACTGTACCCTCGTACATTAATTGTTGGGGCAACAATTCGTATTTAGCCATAGGAAATCTATGACCTGGCGGCAAAGTATGCGCATAAATAGGATCGAAGGCAATTTTCAACATAGCGCTAAAATAAGAAGGAAAAATGGTAAAAATAAAAAAGCTCCCATCAACGTGGGAGCTTTTTCAAACAAACAACAATCTCAACAAAAAACAATAATTTTTGAGATCACAAACAAACCAATTAAGGTATGTTCTTTCCTCGATATTATCTAAGGAATACCGTTGTACCTATAGCTATCTCTTTGGATGGAGATAGTTGAGGATTTAATTTTTGCAGTCGTTTTAGCTTAATTCCAAATTCTTGACTAATATCTCTCAAAGAAGTGGAGTCTTTTACTTCTGTAGCTCTTTGCTTTTTAGATCTATTTCTTTTGTACATGATATAGATCTTATCCCCCACCTCTATTTTATTTTCTTTTGAAATTACATCGTTGTATTTATAGATTTGCTTCAAGCTCAACCCGAACTCTTTCGCTATTCTATAATATGTATCTCCTTTTTTAGCGGTGATGAACTGTGTTCTTGCTTTATTTACGTTAACCTTATGTAAATTGTAGTTCACAGACTTACTCAACTTTCCTGTTTGCGGAGTTTTATTACTAACATCCTCTAACGTTTTTTCTGCAATATCTACTTTCGCCAAAGGCTCATCCAAAGGAGACTTATCTAATTTGTAGAGCTCATTTTTCTCTATAATATCAATCAGCAATTGTGGGTATTTGGGGTTAGTTGCATATCCTGCCTTTCTCAATCCTTTTGCCCATTTTTTGTAATCTGTGATCTCATAGGTAAATAGTTCTGCATAACGTTTTCTACCCGCCAAGAATAAACTATGGTCTTCAAATGACTCCAAAGCATGGGCATACTTTCTAAAGCATTCATCCTTTTTGTCATCATCTTTATAAACTCTCTCCCCTTCCCAGCTGTGGCATTTAATACCAAAGTGGTTGTTGGCTTCTGTAGCCAACATGGAGTTTCCGTAAGAACTTTCTAGGATTCCTTGTGCCATCGTTATTGAGGCTGGAATTTTATGCGCATGCATTTGCTCAACAGCAATTTTGGACCATTGGGCAATGTAATCTTCTTTCGTGATTTTAGCCTGAGCACTTAAACTACTCAAAAACAAAAATGTAACCGATGTTATGTAAGGTAATACTTTCATGTTAAAATTCACTTATGAACATATAAACGTGAGTTATTAACAATAGTTACATTATTCTTCAATTAAATGTTTAATTCACAAAAAAAGGCATCCCAACTAAATGAGATGCCTTTTGCATTAAAAGCTTATTTATTACTTTTTAAACTCAGTAATTGTCTTTTCTATAATTGCTACACATTCTAACAATTGTTCTTTGTTCATCACCAATGGTGGAGCAAAACGGATAATATTACCGTGCGTTGGTTTAGCTAATAAACCATTTTCTTTAAGGGCAACACATAAATCCCAAGCTGTAGTGCTATCTTCTGTATCATTAATTAAGATAGCATTCAATAAACCTCTACCTCTAACAGAGTTCACTAAATCTGTATTAGCGATGATACGGTTCATTTCAGCTCTAAACAACTCTCCAAGTTTTTGAGCGTTCTCCGCTAAATTCTCTTCTTTAATTACTTCTAAGGCAGCCGTTGCTACTTTTGCAGCAATTGGGTTACCACC
>NZ_JAWWCF010000124.1:0-8887 GCF_033720595.1 Lishizhenia sp.
GGTATATGGCTCGGTACGAAACTTTGGTGCGGAAAATACTTAGAGATGGATAACGTTGTGATTGCTCCTGAACACAGATCTTCAGGTTTGGGAAAACAAATTACGGAATACGCAGAAAAGTTGGCCAAAGAAAGGAACTGCACCATTATGGTACTTGATGCCTATGCCAACAATTTTAAAGCTCATAAATTCTATTACAATCAGGGATTTGGACCCAAAGGATTTCACTTCATAAAGGATCTATAAAAAAAGGGAATGCAACGCATTCCCTTTTTTTATTTACTATCCTCAAATTATCTTCTCGGCGTTGGCTTTGAAGACCTTCTTCTTCTTTTCTTTTCTTTCATTATCAAGCTCAGCTCCCTACCTGTTTGTCCTGCTACAGAAGTATTCTCCTCTGCTCTACGCATCAAATAAGGAATTACTTCTTTAACCGGACCATAAGGAACGTATTTGGCAACATTGTATCCTTCGTAGCTAAGGTTGTATGAAATATGGTCTGACATTCCCAACAACTGAGCAAAGTAGATACGTCTATCATCCTTTTCCAAGTTATACTTTTCTAACAACTCTGCTAAAAAGGCTGAACTTTCTTCGTTATGGGTACCCGCACATAACTTACAGTAATCAATGTGCTGAACTACATGCTCTAACGCTAAATCGTAATCTCTATCTGTTGCCGCTTTATCAGGCTGAATTGGAGAAGGATAACCATGCTCCTCAGCACGTGCTCTTTCTTTCTCCATGTAAGCACCACGTACCAACTTCACACCGTAGTTATACCCTTGTTCTTTTGCTTCTTTAATACTGTCTTTCAAGAATTGCAACCTATCATGTCTGTACATTTGAACAGTATTGAAAACTATAGATTGTTCACGGTTGTATTTGCGCATCATCTCGGCACAAATTCTATCAATAATATCTTGAATCCAAGACTCTTCCGCATCTATAAAAACTGGAACTCCAAACTCATGTGCTTTGGCACAAATTGTATCTATTCTTTCAATTACTAAATCCAATGCCTTTCGATCAGCCTCTGAAATCTCAGCGTTCTCATCGTTTACACGCTTTAACAAATTGAAATTCGCAAGTCCGGTAACTTTAAACACGGCGTAAGGAATTGCTTTTTCACCATTGGCTCTAATAATGGTAGAAATTAATTCATTCACGGTATCCGTAAAATCTTCCTTATCCAACATTCCCTCTACCGAATAATCAAGTATAGTTCCAACGTTGAATTTGTTCAACTCCTCTATGGTGCTATCACATTCTAAAATGGTTTCTCCACCACAAAATTGTCTAAAGATGGTACGTTTTACGATACCCTTCACAGGCAAATTCATTTTCATTGCCATATTCAGTACGCCAGAGCCCATATTTACTAAGCTCGGGTACCCCATGAGTTTGAAAAGGCGATACGCTCGATTCAAATCTCTATTGCTCTTAGAAGCAAATGCTATTTCCGTATTTTCGAATGATACCATGCGGCAAAATTAATCGTGTTTTATTAATGACAAGCAATTTTTCGATGGCAAGCAGAATTTTTTCTACATTTCAGCCAACTAAGGCAAAGGAATGATAAAAAAGATAGAATCGCAAGGCTATTACATAGAGATTGGAAACCATACCGAAAGCTCTCTACAACAACTACTTGACAATGATTTTGCACAAGCAAAAAAAGTGATAATTGTAGACGAGAATACACATGATAATTGTTTGGAAGCCCTTCTTACACAATATACAGCCTTGAAAGAAGCAGAAGTTATTCTTCTCCCTCCTGGTGAAGAGAATAAGGTGATGGAAATTTGTTTCCAAGTTTGGGAAGCTTTGACCGAATATAAAATTGGTAGAAGAGATTTAATCATTAATCTAGGTGGCGGTGTCATAACAGATTTAGGTGGATTTATAGCTTCTGTTTATAAACGCGGAGTACAATTCATCAACATGCCAACAAGCCTTTTAGCCATGGTAGATGCCTCTTCAGGGGGTAAAACAGGAATAGATCTTGGTCCGTATAAAAACCAGCTCGGACTCTTCGCCTATCCCATTTGTACCATTATAGATCCTGGATTTTTACATACGTTACCAGACAATGAAAAAGTTTGGGGTAAAGCCGAAATGTTGAAACACGGGTTAATTGCTGATCGATCGCATTGGGACGCGCTCAAGGAGAAGGATGTACACGACATTAACTTAGATGATATTGCCGTAAGTGTTGCCATTAAAAATGATATTGTTCTAAGCGACCCTAAAGAAGAAAATGAGCGTAAAAAATTGAATTTTGGTCATACCATTGCCCACGCTTTAGAAGCTTACTTCCTCGATAAATCTCCTCTTCCTCATGGCTATGCTGTAGGATTGGGGTTACTCGTTGAGAGTAAAATATCTATGGATTCAGGACTTTTACCCAAAGAAGAATATTTCGAAATTGAACACTTTATTCTACAACAATACGATAAGATAGACAACATCAGCTCTATAGCGCAAACCTTACTGGGTTATATGCAAAACGACAAAAAGAAGGAAGGGGAAGAATACAACTTTACCCTACTTCAGCGTATTGGAGAAGCCAGCATTAATCACAGCATTGAGGAAGCAATAATTTTAGAGGCTATTAAAGTAATTGACGCACAATTTTAAGATGGAGATTAAGGTATTAGAGGGCGGTGAAGTTAGTTTTTCTTTGGTTGAGGAATTTTTAGAAGAATGGAATAATGATAAAGATTACATTGTTCAATTCACTTCTGGATCTACCGGAAAACCGAAGCCTATAAAAGTGTTGAAAAAACACATGATAGCCTCAGCCAAAACCACCAATACTTTTTTCAAGTTAACAAAAGAAAGTAAATATTACCTCTGTATTTCTCCTGCATACATAGGCGGTAAAATGATGATAGTTCGCGCCTTAATTAATGATGCATATTTATGGGTTGGTCCTATCAACAGCAAGGCAATTACTCCTTTGCAAGAAAAAGTTGATTTAGCGGCTATGGTTCCTTTACAAGTGGAAACATGTATGAAAGATGATGCTTTTCAATTGATTAATCATCTAATTATTGGGGGAGCTCCTGTAAATGATAATTTGGCGAAGGAGTTGATCAATTCACAGGTAAATGCTTATTCCACATTTGGCATGACGGAAACGGTGTCTCATATAGCACTCAAATATTTAGGTAAGGAAAATCAGTTTTTCAAGGTCTTGCCTCCATCGGAAATAACTGTAAACGAAAATCATCAGCTGATTATAAACGCTCCTCATTTAGGCGTTGAAAACATGCTAACCAATGATATTATTACCCTTCATGACCACCAAAGTTTTGAATGGCTGGGAAGAGCTGATTTCACGATAAACTCTGGGGGTGTAAAACTGCAACCAGAAATTATTGAAAAAAAATTGGTTACTTTTCTATCCAAGCATGCTTTTATAATATGTGGAGTAAAGAATGACACGTTTGGTGAAGCCGTTAGTTTGTGTATTGAGGGAAAACCTGACAACATAGAACAAATCAAAACAGCAATGCGTTCCACCTTGGAGAAATACGAAATTCCAAAATTCATCTATTACTTACCTGAATTATCGCGTACAGCTAATGGAAAAATAAACCGACTAGAAACGAAAGAAAGAATAGAACTTGAAGGAGTATTACTGTAAAATATTAGGCGTTTCCTCTCACGCATCGGCACAAGAAATAAAAAAGGCTTACCGTAAGAAAGCTCTTATTTATCACCCCGATAAAAACCCTACTGATGCCGCAATGGAAAAGTTCATTGCCATTCAAGAAGCTTATGAATATCTTTCGAATCCACCTAAAATAAGTACGGGAAAACAATACAGTTACAAAGATTTTAATCATCCTGAAAAGGCACAATCTGAAGAAGAAAAGAAACAACGTTTTAAGGAAGCACAAGAAAGGTACGAACAACAAAAAGCCCGAGAAAAGGCAGAAAATGAAGCTTATTTTTCCAAAATCTCTCAAGGTAGATTATGGAATTACTTTCGTTTTATCATGTGTTTTTCCACGCTTCTAGCAGGATTACTTGTGCTCGATCAATATTTACCATCTCGTTGGGTAAAAGACCAAGTTACACATGGAGATCCACGTGTTTACTATGAAGGTTTTAACAGAGAAAGTGTTTCGCCATTGTATACAGCAAGCGGGCAAGGACTCTGGCTTCCAAGGCAATATTTCTATGAAATCGTTGAGGGGAAAAATATTTATTTAGAAGAAAGCTTTATTCTAAGAGAAGTAAAACACCTGGCATTCTTCAACAGACAAGGAGAATGGGTTACTTCCTTCACAGATTATTCTGTACAAAGTATCTATTGGGTAATTGTCATCTTACTCCTCATTCCTCTTATCACCTATTTAGCAAAAAGTAGAACCCTGTTGTACAGTTTTCTGTTTCAATTTAGCGTATACTTCTACACCCTATTTATACTCGTAGTATTATGCAGTAACCAGAGGTGGTTACACCTTCTCACATTGGGTTACTTGTAATTCTTCATCACCCTATCTAAGGCACGCTTATCGTCCTTATCTTTTAGTGTCTGACGCTTGTCGTGAATATTTTTACCTTGCGCTAGGGCTATTTCTAATTTCGCCAAACCTTTCTCGTTGATAAACATGCGGAGCGGTACAATAGTAAATCCTTTCGTTTCTACTTTTTTCGCTAGTTTATTAATCTCTTGTCTATTCAACAATAATTTACGATCTGCTTTAGGTTTATGCTGATAAAAAGAAGCATTCGAATATTCGTTAATGAACATGTTTCTTATAAACACTTCATTATTTTCAATTACACAGAAGGCTTCCGCAATACTCGCCTTACCCAAACGAATACTTTTAATTTCGGTACCACCCAATTGAATTCCAGCTACAAAAGTGTCTAAGATTGTATACTCAAACTTTGCGCGTTTATTCTTAATGTTTACTGTGTTTTGAATTTTATTCATGAGCTTATTAAAGTCTTTATTTGTTCACCAAAACTGATGAATTATTTAAGAACATTAAAGGTATTATTTTCTTTAAAATAATTGGCCATAAAACGAATACCGAAGTAAAAGAAGGTAATAGTAATCATCATTAAAACATGGCTCAAATCATCTTTATTGAACCAAACGTGAGGGTTCAATTTCAAGAGAAAAATAAAAGCGGAAGGTATTAAGATTACCACTCCAAATACTATGTACTTGAAACCAGCCATTCCTTTTTTCCAAAAGTAAACACCAAAGCCACCACAGAAAATGAGGTAGGCCACAACTGCGTCAACGGTAATAAATAAGAAACTCTTAAAGGCTATAGCCAAGCCCCACAGAAGTACAGCTTTTGCAATCAGTACGCGTGTTAACAACCGTTTTCGTAAAGGATTATACAAGCTTATCATCGCTTTCCCTGCATAGAAGCTTGTTAAAATTCCCAAGGTCCAACACGGGAACTTTCCGTAGATTCCTGTATAGTAGAAAAAAGTATGTCCCAATCCACCAAATACCGTTGATAAACCAAAAAGCATGTAGAACCCTTTCCAGTACTTCTCAAATTCACTTTCAGGTTTTCCCAAATTGTAATAACATATGAAACAGATGGTTGCTATCAACCAGTTTGTGATTAACGCCATAGGTTCTTGCAAACACAAACCGGCGAAGGTGTACGGTAATTTTTCAGGGGAGATACCGCATTCTGATACTAATTCCACTAACATAGCGCAAAAATACGTCAAAGAATCACATAGGCAAGCTATTTTTCACATCTTCAAAGCATCAAATACAATTTTATGTATTTGGATACACAGCATATCTCTACAAAGCATTAATTTTGTTGTAATGAATATTCCTTCTAAACATATAGAAGAAGCTGTGGAACAACTGGCTTCTTTACCAAGTATTGGAAAACGAAGTGCACTGCGCTTAGTTTTACACCTTTTAAAAAGGAGTCCGGAAGAAATAGAGCGTTTTGCCCAAGCTTTTGTAACAATGAAAAGCGAAGTAAAACAATGCACATCTTGTGGAAATATATCAGATAAAGAACTTTGTGCCATTTGTTTAAATCCTAATAGAGACACTTCTCTGATTTGCGTCGTTGAAGATATTCGCGATATCATGGCCATTGAGGCCACCTCAAGCTATAAAGGAATATACCATGTCTTAGGAGGTATTATCTCCCCCATGGACGGAATTGGTCCAAGTGATTTGAACATAGACACCTTAATAGCGAAAGCAGAGAACGAAGAAATTTCAGAAATTATTTTTGCCTTAAGTGCAACAATGGAGGGGGATACCACTAACTTTTATTTGTATAAGAAATTAAAGGATTTCGATTTCAACATCTCCACGCTTTCGAGAGGTGTTGCCGTAGGAAGTGAACTTCAATATGCAGATGAGCTCACATTAGGAAGGTCTATTATGCAGCGATTACCCTTCGAATCTACTTTTCAGAAATAGTTTTACCGTTAGAAACTTTTAGTTTATTTTTAGTAAAAACTATTACTATGCTAAAAGAATTTAAAAAATTTATTGCCAAAGGAAATGTCTTGGAACTCGCAGTAGGTTTAATTATGGCCACCTACTTTGGAGCAATTGTAAAATCTTTGGTGAATGACATCATTATGCCAGCAGTAGGTTATGCCATTGGTGGTGTCGATTTCAATAAGCTTAAAATTATTATTGCAGAAGCTCAACCCGAAGTTTTAAACGATGCCGGAGAGGTCATCACTCCAGCCGTTGCTGAAGTGGCGATAAAGTATGGAGTTTTCATCAATACGATCATCGTATTTATCGTAGTTGCTTTTTGTGTGTTCCTTGTAGTTAAGGCATATAACAACATGAAGGAACGCATGAAAAAGAAGGAAGAAGAAGCACCAGCTGCACCGCCAGCACCTTCTAAAGAAGAAGTCTTATTAGGTGAAATTAGAGACTTGCTGAAAGAGAAATAGAGAATAGAGTAAAAAGAATTATTACTTAGATACAACAAAAAAAGAGCGAACCGTTTGGTTCGCTCTTTTTTAATATCAGTTGACTCCTTGCTTACACGTTGAAAACCCAATTGTTTTCATCTGCAATTTTACCAACTTTAAGATTATCTAAGTATTTATGTACTTTGTTAGAGAATTCTCTTGTTTCCACTGCTGGAAGTTCGAATTTCTCATCTCTAAATCCTATCATTTTAATTGGTGCGATAGTAGCGGCAGTACCTGCTCCAAAAGCTTCTTGTACTCTACCTTCTCTACATGCTGTAATGATTTCTTCAACCGTTACCTTGCGCTCCTCTACTTTCATCCCCCATTGCTGAGCAACCTCTACAACAGATCTTTTTGTTATTCCACGTAAGATTGTATCACTGTCTTCGCTTGGTGTAATTAATACGTCATCAATAACAAACATAATGTTCATTGTTCCAGACTCCTCAATGTACTTGTGCTCTTTAGCATCTGTCCAAACCAACTGGTGGTAACCTTCTTGTTGACCTAACATTGCAGGATATAAAGAAGCCGCGTAGTTTCCAGCTGTTTTTGCTCTACCTACTCCACCTTCGGCAGCTCTCGTGTATTTTTCTTCAATTTTCACATTCAGCGGTTGTGCGTAGTACGCTCCTACTGGACAAGTGAAAATCATAAATTTATACGTGTCAGATGGTTTAATTCCGATGTAATTATCCATTGCAAATAAGAATGGACGAATGTACAAGGAGTACCCCTCTTTCTTTGGTACCCATGCTTCATCGATTTCTACCAATTTGGCAACCAATTCAACAAACATTTCTGGAGAAAGCTCTGGCATGCACATTCTTTCGCACGACTCAGCAAATCTTTTCCCATTCATATCTGGTCTAAAGATAGAAACGCTTCCATCCTCTTTTCTGTATGCTTTCAATCCTTCGAAGATCGATTGTCCGTAGTGAATAACAGAAGTTGCAGGGTGCATTTTTAAATCTTGAAAAGGACGGATAACCGGGTCTTGCCATTTTCCATCCACGTAATCCATTTCTAACATGTGATCAGAGAAAACTTTTCCAAAAGGAAGGTTGTCCCAATCTACCGCGTTTACTTTAGAATCCGCTGTTTTTTCAACCTGAAAATTTATTGTTTTAGTGTTCATACCTTGTAATTTCACAGCGCGAATATACTCATTTTCTGACGATACGTCAAGGTGAAAGTGACCAACGTCATCAAATACGCAGGCTTTTATTCTCCAGAAGTACTATACCCCAGCCTCTATGCGTTTTTCACTTTTTCCCAAGTTTCAAATAGCTTATCTTGAGAGGGCCTATCTGCTTCAATCTCTCTTAAAGGCTCGCAGGGCTTTAAGGTATCCATACATTCCTTTGGAAGTGCTTGGTAAAGGGCTGTACCTTTTGTTTTCCATGCGATCATATCATCACTCACCTCTTTTACTTTTTTAGCAGGATTTCCTACCATCAAAGACCTTCTTTCTACTTTCGTTTTAGCAGGAACAAACGCCAAAGCACCAATGATACATTCTTCTTCAACGATCACATCATCCATCAAAACGGCATTCATTCCAACCAGGCAATTTTCTCCAACAGTTGCTCCGTGAATAATTGCACCATGTCCAATATGCGCTCCTTTTTTCAAGGTCATAGTAGTTCCTGGAAACATATGCAGTGTACAATTTTCTTGCACGTTACACCCGTCCTCTATTACTATTTGTCCCCAGTCACCACGAATAGCAGCACCTGGTCCTACATACACATCCTCTCCAATAATTACATTTCCCGTAACAGTTGCATTAGGATGAATAAAACTCGAAGCTGCGATTACCGGTTTAAAACCATTAAATTCAAATATGTTGGCCATTGTATTTTTTGTTCAAAAGTATAAAAGTTCGTCGTTCCTTTTACTTTTAATCAAAAGCAAGAGAAAATTGGTCTAA
>NZ_JAWWCF010000125.1:0-8868 GCF_033720595.1 Lishizhenia sp.
ACCGCATCTTGTATATTTTGTGCATTTGGGTGGTTGTGACAACCCACCATTGCTTTATTACAGGGAAACCCGGTATTTTCCGTAATAACTCCTTCTTGCAAACCAACTAGAGCCTGAACCAATTTAAAAATAGAACCTGGAGGGTATTCGGCCTGTAGCGGTCGTGCAAACAAAGGCTTTAAACTATCGTTCACAAGTTTTCTATAGTTCTCCTTTATTTTACGAGAACCCACCATCATATTCGGGTCGTAACTTGGAGCAGAAACCAAACTTAAAATTTCTCCAGAAGACGGTTCAATCGCAACTATACATCCCTTTTTATTGGTCATTAGTTTTTCTCCGTAAGCTTGTAAGTCTATATCTAAACCAAGGGTAAGGGGCGGACCTTGTTCAGCGGCCGTATCCAGCGCACCTCCCGCATAAGTTTCAACGATACCTCCTCTCGCTGATCTAATAATATAGTGCACTCCCTTCTGTCCTCTTAACTCCTTTTCATAATAATTCTCAAGTCCTGTTCTACCTACATAATCTCCTTGATTATAAAAAACAGGATCGGCCTTCAGCTCTTTGTATCTAATCTCGTTCAGGTATCCAAAAATATTTCCTCCATTCGGATAAGGATAATTACGCATAGAGATGGATTGTTCATAAAAACCTTTAAAACGACCTAATCTTGGAGCAATACGAGCAATTTCGGCTTGGGTTAATTGGGTGAGAAAAGCATAAGAACTATAGCCACGGTAATCATTAACTACAGTATCGTTACCTGTAATTTTACTGCGCGTTCTTCTGTCTAACTTTCTTCTGATTTCATTAAAGCGATAGGGAATGAAACTATCGGGTACATTCAAAAGTTGGGCAAATGCATGTGTGTCTAAATCTTCAATGTTATTTTCAATAAACATCAAATTATAGAAGGTTTGATTGGATACTACTTTCTTATGATTTCTGTCGAAGATAATTCCTCGTGGTGGCTTCACTTCTAGCTTCTTTTGAGAAACCTCAGCGGCTCTCTCTTTCCACTTATCATCCACCACTTGCATATAGAAGAGGCGCATAGAATAGATTAATCCTATCGCCACAAAAAGTCCGTAAAAAACCAGTCTTCTAGCTTCTAAATTCATTTCTTTTTCCCCTTCTTAAAGAATAGCACTTGTATGATTATGGCTAAAAATAGGGTTATTACAGCACTTAAAATAGTTTTTTGAAATACAAATAATATTTCTTTGAAACTTAAGTACTCTAAAATGAAAAAGTAGAGATGATGAACCAAAGTGAAGATTCCAAAAACGGGGATAAACCAACGCCATCCCATTTGGTATATATTTCCTTCTTCAAAACCTTCATACCCATCTCTAGGCGAAAACAATGAAAACAACTCCGGTCTTAAATAAGCGATAAGTACCGCTGAACTTGCGTGTAATCCGAAGGTATTCATAAAGAAATCTATGCTCAATCCACACAAGAAGGCGATGACCATAACACCTATTAATCCCATTTCAAAGGGAAGCAATAAGATGAACAAAGGATAAATCATGGGATGTATGCCTAAAGGAAAAGGTATTTGACCTAGTATTAACCCTTGTACTAATACAAAGACAACAAAACGAAGGATATGTTTTACTACTGGATTCATCTTAGTCAATAAACTCTTCTTTAAATACAGACTCCAGGGAATCCTTTTCTAATTTCATGATATTTTCCACTACGAAAACAGACTGTAGTCTTCTTAAGTCATTCCCCAACTTCACGGTAATTTTCCATTCGGGTTTTCCTTCAATTTCTTCAATTGCTGCTACCCTTCCTACAAGGTGATTTTTAGGGAATAAACCAGACTGACTATTGGTAACCACTTCCCAGCCTAACTCCACTGGAATATCGTTAGAAATACCTGTAAGTGTAATTGTTCTTGGATCCTTTTCCGTGCCTTCCCACTTCAATAAGCCCCCTGCATGAACATTTACTATTTCAGCAGGAATATTGATATTTTCTGTTAGAACCGATTTAACCACCGCATAGTGCTTCGACACATCGTAAATAATTCCGACTAAACCATTCGAGGAAATAACCCCCATATCTCTTCGGATACCAGAGGCTGCACCTTTGTTTAGGGTAAAATAATTGTTCTTATAGGTATATGTGGAATTAACAATTACAGCGGGTATGTAATCGAACTGCAATTCTAAAAGGGTGTCTTCTATACGAATTCTATCGTCGGATAATGCAATGTAATTTTCCAATTGCGATTTCTTCAAGGCTTTAATTTCAGCTTGAAGTCGCTCATTCTCCTCTTCCAAAGAAAAGTGTTTGGTAAAATCTTGCTGTGCATCTAACAAGGTAGCTGCAACACCATTACTCGAGTTAAAAAAACGCGTTCTTGGATATTGCACCCAAGAAAAATAAGACGTTAACGCAAATACTTGCAAGATTAGGAAGACCAGAAAGATTCTAAACCTTCTAAAAAAAGCAATTAAATTACGCATTACACCTCAGGAGTTTTTAGTCTCTAATTAAGAATTGGAATCTATCGATGTTTTTCAATGCGATACTTGTACCTCTTGCTACCGCTCTTAACGGATCTTCTGCAATGTGTACAGGTAATTTTGTTTTGATGGCAATACGCTTATCCAAACCTCTTAACATAGACCCACCACCTGCTAAGTAGATACCTGTTTTGTAGATATCCGCAGAAAGTTCTGGTGGCGTCATCTCCAAGGCACTTAAAATCGCCTCTTCAATTTTAGAGATAGTTTTGTCTAATGCGTGTGCTATTTCTGAGTAAGTAACTACGATTTCTTTTGGAATACCTGTCATTAAATCTCGACCACGAACGGCGAAATCTGCAGGAGGGTTCTCCAATTCTGTCATAGCAGCACCTACTTCAATTTTAATTTGTTCTGCTGTACGTTCACCTACCAAGATGTTGTGCTGGCGACGCATGTATTCTTCGATATCTGCTGTAAAGTCATCTCCCGCAACACGGATAGATTTATCACAAACAATACCACCTAATGCGATAACGGCAATCTCTGAAGTACCTCCACCTATATCGATAATCATGTTACCCATAGGCTCTTCCACGTCTATACCAATACCGATAGCGGCTGCCATAGGCTCGTGAATTAAGTATACCTCTTTTGCGTGTGCGTGTTCTGCACTATCACGTACCGCTCTTTTCTCTACTTCAGTAATTCCAGAAGGAATACATATTACCATACGTAAAGAAGGGTTGAACATACTCTTTCCCCCCTTGATCATTTTGATCATTCCACGTATCATGCTTTCTGCACTCTGGAAATCTGCAATTACACCATCTTTCAGGGGCCTGACAGTTTCGATCAGCTTATGGGTTTTCCCATGCATCTGTTGTGCTTTTTTTCCAATGGCAACGATCTTACCTGTTTGGATATTTTTAGCTACAATAGAAGGTTCATCAACAACTACCTTATCGTTTTGAATGATAAGCGTATTTGCTGTACCTAGATCGATCGCAATTTCTTGCGTTAAAAAATCAAATAATCCCATGTGATGTTGTAGAGCAATCTTTTTAGTCCCCCTAAGTTTAGTAATTATTCACCAACTTAGGGGGATAAAAATTCGAAAACTTAGTAATTTTCTATTATTAGTGTTTAAAGTGTCTGTTTCCGGTAAATACCATCGCTACATTGTTCTCGTTACAGTAGTCGATAGATAATTGATCTTTGATAGATCCACCTGGCTGAATAACAGCTGTAATCCCTGCCTTATCTGCGATTTCAACACAGTCTGGGAATGGGAAGAATGCATCAGAAGCCATTACTGCACCTTTCAAATCAAAGTCGAATGATTGTGCTTTGTGAATTGCTTGTCTTAAGGCATCAACTCTTGAAGTTTGTCCTGTTCCACTTGCCAATAACTGTCCGTTTTTCGCCAAGATAATTGTGTTAGATTTTGTGTGTTTCACCAACTTGTTAGCGAACTCCAAATCTTTCAATTCTTGCTCAGAACATTTTGCTTCTGTTCTTGGCTCGAAGTTTTTAATTTCATCCGTAATGAAATCTTTATCTTGTTCCAATACACCGTTCAAGATAGTTCTGAACTGACGTTTTGGTAATTCAATATCTTTTTGAACTAAGATTACTCTGTTCTTCTTTCCTTTCAAGATCTCTAATGCCTCAGCATCGTATCCTGGTGCGATAACTACCTCACAGAATAATTTGTGAATTTCTTCTGCTGTAGGAACATCTATCGTTGTGTTAGAAATCAAGATACCTCCAAATGCAGAAACTGGGTCACCAGCCAATGCGTCGTTGTATGCTTCTAAGATCGTAGCTCTTGTTGCAACTCCACATGCGTTGTTGTGTTTCAAAATAGCGAATGTAGGAGCATCGTTTTTGAACTCTCCCATTAAATTCACTGCTGCATCAACGTCTAACAAGTTGTTGTAAGAAAGTTCTTTTCCGTGTAACTTGTCAAACATCGCATCCATATCTCCGTGGAAAATACCTTTTTGGTGAGGATTTTCTCCGTAACGCAATACTTGCGCTTGGTTGATAGATTGTTTGAACACCTCTTTTTCTCCTTGGTTGAAGTAGTTAAAGATGTGTGTATCGTAGTGAGAAGATACTTGGAACGCATCTCTCGCAAATGATTTTCTTTCTTCTAATGAAGTCTCCGCTCCTCTTGCTTCCAAGATTGCGTTGAACTCTTCGTAGTTATCCATAGATGGGATAATTACTACATCTTCGTAGTTCTTTGCTGCAGCTCTGATTAAAGAAATACCACCGATATCAATTTTCTCGATAATATCTTGGTGAGCAGCTCCAGAAGCTACTGTATCCTCAAATGGGTAAAGATCAACAATTACCAAATCCAATTCAGGAATTTCAAATTCTGCAATTTGCTCTTGGTCTTTTTCTAAACCACGACGGTTCAAAATACCTCCAAATACTTTTGGGTGTAAAGTTTTTACTCTTCCTCCTAAAATAGAAGGGTAAGAAGTTAAATCTTCTACTCTTTCAACATTGATTCCCAAACCTTCGATGAAAGCTTGTGTACCTCCTGTTGAATAAATTGTTACTCCGTTCTTATCTAGATTTTTAACGATTTCATCTAGACCGTCTTTGTTAAATACTGAAATTAAAGCACTTTTGATTTTCTTGACACCCATAATTGCGTTGAATTTAAGGGCGCAAAGATACATAATTCAATTTAAAATTCAGAAAATATAATAAGGTAATGTTTGAGAGTTTGGAAAGTTTGATGATTCAACAATTTAATGATTCAATAATTCAAGGATTTGTCTCTCGACTGCCGCTTGAGAAACTAAGTTTGATTGTTTGATGATTCAAGGATTCAAGACTTCAAAATTCAAGGATTTGAAGATTTGAAGATTTGAAACTAACAAGGTTCACGAGCGGAGCGCTGTACTGAGCGACAGTCGAAGTGTCGAATGGCCAGTTTCTAATGCAAGCTTTCTAAAGATTCAAGGATTCGAAAATTTGAAGGATTCAACAATTCAAAGATTTGAGGGATTAAATTCGTGAATTACCCCATCTCTTTCTCATTTCTCACACTCCTTATTATTTTTTGTTCACACTCCATCCTGTTTTCCTACCTTTGAAGAAAAATAGAAGATGGAAGAACAACCCAATAATCCTTTACACGGCGTTAAGCTGCAAGATATCGTAGAATACTTGGTGCAATTCTATGGCTGGGAAGAATTGGGAAGTCGTATTGACATACGTTGTTTTAATTTGAACCCTACCGTGGGTTCGAGTCTGAAATTTTTACGCAGAACTCCTTGGGCCAGAAACAAAGTAGAGAAACTGTATTTGGACACTCAAAAGAAGGGCAAAGCCATGCCCAACCCTCCCTTTCCATTAAAAGTAAAATCTACAACTCCACCTAAAGCGAAAGAAAAAACTAAAGTAAAGAAGGTGGTAAAACCAAAAGGACCAACAAAAACAAAACAGACCAATAGCGGCAGCAAGTATACCTTGAGGTAGATTTGAGCGTTTGATGGTTTGAAAGTTTGTCTCTCGGCTCCGCTCGAGAACCTGTGTTCGTTAGTGCATGAGGTGTTCCAGGTACTTTGTGTACCCTGTGAAAAACCTATAATCATTGACAATGAAAACGTTAGTCAATACCCATTTGTCGCGCGAAAACAAGACGCTAAAAAATTCTTTATTCTGCATTCTAAAATCTCAATTTATTCCCTATTTTAGTAGTGACAGATTATTTATTAACGTAAAATGAGAAGCACTCTCAGCTTGCAAGATTCATCCCTTCATTCGCAAAGTGAAGGGATTTTTGCTTTTTAGTGATTGGTGAGAAGTGATAAGTCAAAAGTACTGCAGTCTAAAACCATTTCAAGTATAATTACTACATTCAGGGCCGTAAACCATAGATATTTCTGATCCATGCAAAATAATCAGCGTTCTACCTTTGCTATTTTAGTATCGGTTTTCTTTTTCTGGGGCTTTGTTGCTGCCAGTAACGACATACTCATCCCTGTATTTAAAGGGGCTTTTGACTTAGAGAATTGGCAATCTCAATTGATAAACTTAGCGTTTTACGGTGCCTACTTTTTTGGATCTATTATCTATAACCTCATCGCACATGTTAAGGGAAAAGATTTGATTACCATTTTCGGTTATCAAAAATCCATCTCCCTAGGTTTAATTGTGTCGGCCTTAGGAACCTTACTATTTATTCCCGCGGCGAGTTTAAATTCGTACGCGCTTATGTTGAGCGGATTATTTGTTGTAGGACTCGGTTTTTCATTACAACAAACTGCTGCCAATCCCTTCGCCATTCAATTGGGTGATCCCGCCAAAGGATCGCAACGTTTAAGTTTAGCAGGTGGAATTAACAACGTGGGAACGACCGTCGCTCCCCTTCTAATTTCGTTGGCCATTTTTGGAACTTTGGATACCGATAATGCGGTTACGAAAACCATAGAGGATGTAAAAATCCCCTACTTATTATTAGGAATGGCATTTATTTTTGCCGCAGCTGTTTTTTGGTTTACAGCACCAAAGAAAACCTTACAAGAAGACTTGGTTGACACAGCATCATTGAAGGAAGAAGAAGAAACCTTGAAACTCGTATCAGGTACTGAAAAAAAATCTGCTTTAAACTATATCCAACTCCTTCTCGGAATGGGGGCGATTTTCTTTTATGTAGGTGTTGAGGTTGCTACTGCAGGAAATTTAGGGGAATATTTAAAACAAGAATTCAATTATACAGACAGCACTATAGGTCCTTTCGTAGCCCTTTACTGGGGTTCTTTGATGATAGGCCGTTGGGCAAGTTCTGCAGGAGCGTTTACAGATAAAAAGAATACAAGAATGATTTTAAAAATTGTTCTTCCGTATTTAGCCTTTGGCGTTTTCTTATTTACCAGTTATTTATTTGGAAAAGATGTGCGTCCGTTCTACAATTACGCCTTCATCATCCCCGTACTCATCATCGCAGATTTTGCCACAAAGGAGAAACCTTATTCTCAATTGGCTGTATTTGCCGTTCTCGGTATCGTTTCTTTGTTGGTAGGGATTTTTGGTGAGGGAATCACTGCCATCTATGGTTTGATGAGTGTAGGATTATTCTGTTCTACCCTATGGCCTTGTATCTTTACCTTGGCCATCTCCGGCTTGGGTAAACACAGTGCTCAAGGATCTAGTTATTTAGTAATGATGATTATTGGAGGAGCCATTATCTCTACCGCACAAGGTGCTTTAATGGACGCCTGGGATGTCCGTTACTCTTTCTTTATTGATGTGCTTTGTTTTGTGTATCTATTTGTCTTCGCGTTAATAACAGGACCTATACACAAACGCAATTTAGAGGAAGGCGTCCAATAAACGACTTAATCCCATGTAAGGTAATCTTCCAGGTCTCTTCTGTCTTTTTTAGACGGTTTACCCGTACCGTAATTTCTATAGGTGCGTTGCGCCTCTTGGTAGGTTTTGAATTTTTCTAGTTCCACAGGAGAAGTAATATCTTGGATATGGTTGTCTACCAACTTGGCACCTACCCTTTTATCCAGCAACTCCTTAACTCTGTACTTAAAAACAGCATTGTGTTTGGTAATGCTAATCACGTCCCCCCCTTTAATTTCTTTGGCAGGTTTAATTCCTTCATCGTTTACGCGGACCTTACCCTTTTTCACCATTTCAGTGGCGATGGATCTTGTTTTCGCCAAACGCACACACCAAACAAATTTATCTACACGTACTCCCATGCTACTCTAAAGTCTTTTGTATTTTCTTTGGTAGTTTTTGCACCACCAATTCGTAAGAATGATCTATTAGTTCGTAGAACAACGCATCCGGCACATCACTGTTGATTTTAACAGTATTCCAGTGCACTTTGCTCATGTGGTAACCGGGTAAAACACCTTCATAGCTATCGCGTAATTCTACAGCTCTTTCAGGATCACATTTTAGGTTAACGCCATCGCCTTTCTCCAAGGCCATTAACGCAAACATTTTACCCGCTACCTTGAACACCAAAGTCTCTGCATCGAAAGGAAAACTTTCTTCCACGCTTTTCTTTTGCAAACAATAATCTCTTATTTCTTCAATGTTCATCAACGCGAAATTACAAAACGCTTTGTGCTTTGACCAATTTTAAGAAAATAAACTCCACTTGACAGGGTATGGAGACTAATTTGTGCATCGGATGCAAATTGACCTTTAAGAACTTGCTCTCCAAGGGTATTTATAACTTGGTAGCTTTGATTTTCCACCCCTAGAACAAAGAGCATGTCCTGAGCTGGATTTGGATAAAGTGTAAGTTCATTTACGGATCCCCCAAGGTTTAATCCACCAATCAGATCCCAACTCTGATCTAAATCCGATTTTTGCAAGGCCTGGTTGTCCTTCA